>CAZORY010000049.1:9098-10925 GCA_964582435.1 uncultured Campylobacterales bacterium | reverse complement strand
GCCCTGGCGCAAACGGCGGCTTTTACCGGGATCATCATCTTAGAAAAGATGAACGTTTTCAATTATCGTAGCCTCTATGCACCGATGCCCGTGATTGGCTTTTTTTCCAATCCTTGGGTGCTTGGCGCATGGGTCTTGACGATAAGTGCGCAAGTGGCGGCGGTCTACGTGCCCTTTTTGCAAGATGCGCTGCATACGGTTCCGCTACAATGGCATGATTGGTTGACGATCTTCGAAGTGGCGTTGCCTCTTTTTGTCGGAGTGGAAATTTACAAAGCTTTCGAATGGTGGGGTATGAAAAGGAGACGTTGAATGGATTACGGGATTGTCAAGTCTTTGATGATCGCACTCTTGTTGGGTTTCACGATCGGGATGCAGCGCTCCATGACCTATCTGTTTCACAGGGAGCGGGGATTCGGTGGAAGCCGAACGTTTGCGTTGATCGCGCTGGGCGGTTATCTTTCCGCTTGGATCGAAGAGTATGTCCACGGTTTTTTGCCGGTCGCTACCGCCGTTTTCGCACTGATGATGGCGGTCTCTTACGTGTTGAAGGTCCGTGCGTTCCATAAATGGGGAATGACGACTCAGATAACCGCCATCATCACCTTTTTTCTTGGAACGATGATTTGGTTCCATCTCGATAATTACGCCATCTTCATAGGTGTGACGATGATCGTCTTGCTCGAGATCAAACCGCGTCTTCGACAGATCGAAAGTCATGTGAGCCCCAAGGATATCCATGCGGTGATTCTACTTCTGGCGATGAGTTTCGTGGTGCTTCCGATCCTACCGGACGAGATGATCGGGCCATACCATCTATTCAACCCCTACAAGACATGGATGATGGCCGTGATTATCGCGGCCATCTCTTTCGTCGGATACGTCGCCGTCAAAACGCTGGGCCAAAAACATGGCGTTTTTTTGACCGGAGCCGCCGGAGGATTCATATCCTCTACGGCCGTATCCATCTCTCTTTCGCAAATGTTCCAAAAACAGTACGAACTATTGGAGAACTATGCAGGGGGTATCGCGATCGCCTGCACCTTCATGTACTTGCGTGTACTCTTCGAATCGTTCATCATCCATCCACAGTTGGGAATGCATCTAGCACCCGCCTATCTAGGCGCGTCGCTTGGAGGCATGATATTCAGTTACATACTCTACAAACATTCCAAAAATATGGATATATCGTTGAAAAACAGTGCGATCATGAAAAATCCTCTTCAATTGAGTGAAGCGATCAAGTTCGGTCTTCTTTTTGGCATCATCTACGGGGCGATAGCTTTCGTACAGACCCGATACGGCGATATCGGCGTCTATGTCGTATCCCTGTTTTCCGGGATCACGGACGTAGATGCCATCACCCTCTCTCTAAGTGAAATGGCCAAAGATGGCAAACTGGAAGAGGGGGCGTCGATGATCGGTATCGTCATCGCGTCGGCGACCAATTCGGTGGTCAAATTGGGGATCGTCTACTGGTTGGGTGGGGCGCGATTGGGATGGCGATTGACCCAATTTTTCGTCGTGACCCTAGGATTGCTGTTTGTAGGGCTTTATATCGGTGAGCGTTGGTTGGAGTGAGTGGTGGGTGGATCTTTGGATGGATAGGAAGCGCAGAATAGGGAAGTCTTCGAATGATTAGAAAAATTTTCACGAATAGGCGAAACAGACCTTTACATCCGAAGATGGAAGCTCTTATCGAACGTTATGGCGTTCCTCGAGAGTTTCTCTCCGTCAACCGAAGATCGGTGACCCATGCTTTGCTGGTCGGTACGTTTATCGCCTTGATCCCGATGCCGTTTCAGATGTTGGCGGTGCTCGCACTCT
>CAZORY010000049.1:0-8998 GCA_964582435.1 uncultured Campylobacterales bacterium | reverse complement strand
ACGTTTATCGCCTTGATCCCGATGCCGTTTCAGATGTTGGCGGTGCTCGCACTCTCTCCTTGGATCCGTTTCAATATACCGATCGCCCTAGCGATGTGTTGGCTCTCCAACCCGCTCACCATGCCGCCGATGTACTACGTAGAGTATTTGACCGGTTGCTGCCTCTTGGGGATCGAACCACTCGCCGAGGTGCAGATGACGGTCGCATGGTTCAAAGAGAATCTTCCGCACATTTTCCTACCCCTTTACACCGGGACTTTTTTCTATGCCGTCACCTTGGCCCCTGCACTCTATGTCACGGTGAATCGGCTCTGGATCCGGTCGGTGCACAAAGCGCGAAACGCCAAGAGATGAAAAGGGTGCTATAATCCTCTAAAAAAAGGAGTCTACGATGGATGCACCACACAAAGAGTTTCAAAAAATGAAAGGGGAGATCGAAAAGGAGATCGAACTTCTTTTCAAAACGAATATGAAGATTTTCGATTGGGATATTCCGGAAAACGACGACAGAGAGTCGGCCAGGCTGATCATTCAGGCGATGGAAGAGGCGATCGACAAGCTCAAAAGCGATGTGGAAGCGGGGAAATACGACAATTACTGATGGTTGACGACGATCGTCGTCTCAAATGTGAGGAGGGTCGGAAACACTCCTCGTGAGTATTCAGTTTCGTTGAAAGGGATTTGTGATGAATCGGGAATATTGGCGTAAAGGGGTAGAGGCTTTCAAAGAGATCCATTTCAAAAAGCATGAAAAAGATTTCATCGAAATGGTCAAAAAAGGGCAGCATCCCAAAGCCTTGTTCATCGGATGCAGCGATTCTCGAGTCGTACCTTCGTTGATCACCAATACGGGGCCGGGGGAGCTTTTCGTCATGCGGAACGTAGGTAATTTCGTGCCCCCTTACAAACCCGACAACGATTTTCACGCCACCGCGGCGGCGATCGAATATGCGGCTTTCAATCTACAAGTGGATGAGGTCATCGTCTGTGGCCATAGCGATTGCGGCGCATGTAAAGCGCTTTACAAAGATCATAGTGCCTACGCCGAGGAGGTGCCCCACACGATCAAATGGCTCGAACTCGGTATGCCGGCCAAAGTATTGGCCGAGCGAAGCGTTCCCGATGGCGACAAAGCCCAGCTCCAAGAGGCGACGGAGAAATTTTCCGTGATCTTTCAACTCCAAAATCTTTTGACCTATCCCAACGTCCGTCGTCGAGTGACGGAAGGGACGCTTTTTCTCCATGGCTGGTACTATCGTCTCGATACGGGAGAGATCGAATATTTCGATCCTGAAAACCAAGAGTTTCTGCCCTTGATCGGGGAGGCGGAGTGATGAAGATCGGTATCGTGGGCGCCGGAGGTGTGGGCGGTTTTTTGGCTGCGACACTGGCCAAAAGCGGTGAGGCGGTTTATCTGATCGCTCGAGGGAAGCATCGAGCGGCGATTGAAAAAGAGGGATTGACGCTCGAAGGTAGACAAGGCCGTCTGCGTGCCAAGCCAGCCGGTGTGGACGATAAAGCGGATGGGTTCGGGATCGAGGCCGACGCGGTCCTGTTTGCGACCAAAGGGTACGATCTCGAAGAGGCGGCGGAGGCTGCGCGTGGGATGATCGGGCCAAAGACGCTTTTGGTGCCCCTAGGTAACGGCGTCGACAACGCCCGAACGCTTCACGCCCTCTACCCCCACAACCCGGTCGCCAACGGTGCCATCTATATCGTTTCCCACCTGCACGAGCCAGGACATATCCGCTTGATGGGTCAAGGGGCTAAAATCGTGGTAGGGATGAGTGAGGGGCATAGCGACCGATTGGTGCCGCTGGTCGATGCGTTGAGGCGAAGCGGTGCCAAGACGATTCTCAGCGACGATATCACGACCGACGTATGGCGTAAATATCTGCTCATCGCGGCGATGGGGACGCTGACAAGCTGCTACGATGCCCCGATGGGTGCCATCGTCGCCCACCACGGCGAGGCGCTCAGGCAAGCCCTCGAAGAGATCGTGGCCGTCGGCCAAAAAGTGGGGGCGAAATTGACGAAAGAAGATATCGAGGATGTGATCACACAGCTAGGGCGGGTCCCTTTCGATGCGCCCACTTCGATGTGGCTCGATTTCAAAAAAGGGGCCAAAACGGAGTTGGAGCAGTTGACGGGATATGTCGTCAAGCAAGCGGATCGTTTCGGCATCGAAGTACCGGTCATGAGAATGTGTTACGAAAAACTCGGCGGTTCGAGTGAAGGCGAAGCTTCACCGGTATGAGTCGGGATAGTTTGAAGGGTGAGATAGCGATTTGAGGGGGTGTGGATGGTTGCCGACCTGATCGTGATCGCGACGACGCTGGTCGCGACACTGCTGCTTTTGTCCAAACCGATCGAAAAGAGTTCATGGTGGGCGGCGACAGCTATCCCACTGGCTTCGATCATCGGTAGCGGCTTTTTGGTAGTCGCACCGATCTTGCAGATGAGTGTGGGTCGGCTGGCGGTCGTCGCAATGGCTTTTTTGGTTCTGTTGGCCTATCTCATCGGGGCGGCGATCCGTTTCAATATCCGCTGGGTCGAACCCAAATTGGCGGCCGGTACCCTACACCCTAGCGCATGGACGCTGGAGAAGCTCTCTCAATGGGCCCTGGCTTTTGCCTATATCGTCTCGGTGACCTATTATCTGACCCTTTTTGGCTCTTTTTTGCTCCGGGGAGTGAATATGGTCGATCCGACCCTAGCCAAGAGCATTACGACAGCTGTTTTGCTCTTTATCGCGGTCTATGGACACCATCGGGGATTCAACTTTTTGGGACATTTTGAGGGGGTGAAACTCGGGATCATCGCCGGTTTGATCGCCGGGTTGGCGTATGGCAACTTCCAAGCGTGGTCGCACGGCCTATGGCATCTACCTCCCGACGGTTCGACGCCAGGCTGGCACGAAGCATGCATGGTGTTGGGTATGCTGATCGTCGTCCAGGGATTCGAAACCTCCCGCTATTTGGGGGAGAAGTTTTCCCCGCAACTTCGAATTCGTACGATGCGCTACGCCCAATGGATAAGCGGCGTTATCTACGTGCTCTACATCGCCTTGATGCTCTACTATTTCAACTATCCACTACCCTCGACCGGTCAGGATACGGCGATCGTCACGCTAAGCCGACACATAGCGGTCATCTTGCCCATTATGCTGGTGACATTGGCGTTGATCGCCCAGTTCGATGCGGCCGTGGCCGATGCCCAAGGCGGCAGCGGCTTGTTGGAGGAGTTGAGTCGCAAACGGATTCCCCAAAGCCTGGGGTATGCCGTGATCGCCGCGGGCGGTCTGCTCATCGTCTGGACCTCCAACGTCTTCGAAATCATCGTCTACGCCTCCAAAGCGTTCGCCCTCTACTATGCGTTGCAGACCATCGTCGCGGCGTTGACGGCATTGCTGCATCGGGATATACCGATGCGATGGCTCAAATTTTTCGGTTTCACACTGGTCGCGAGTCTGGCGCTTTCGGTCGTACTTTTCGGTATCCCGGCCGGCGGGTGAGGGCTCTCGTCGAAAAAAGGCAGGCCACTAAGCGCTTTGGATCGCCTCTTTCAATCGCTCCATGGCCAGCCGAAGAACGGGTCGGGGTGTGGCGAGATTGAGTCGCATGAACCCGCTTCCTCCCTCTCCGAACGTATGACCTGCATTGAGACCTAGCCCCGCTCGATCGATGAAAAAGCGCTCCAACGCCCGATCGTCCAAGCCCAGGTCGCGACAATCGAGCCACATCAGATAGGTCGCTTCCAAGAGGGTGGGACGGATGGCGGGGATCTGTCGCGATAGAAAATCACGGATGAAAGTGGCGTTTGTGGCGAGATAGCCAAGAAGCTCTTGGAGCCATGCCGCTCCTGCCGGTGTATAAGCGGCGGTCAACGCTTCGATACCGAAAGGGTTGCCCATCGTCAAATCGTACCGCCGGAGCGTGGCGGCCAGCCGCCGGCGAATCGACGCGTCGGGAACGATGGCATAGGCGATACCCAATCCGGCGGTGTTGAAGCTTTTGCCCGGTGAGTTGAGAGTGATGACGGGTCCGATACCTTCCAAAGTGGCCACGGGTATGTGACGATGGGGCGGATAGAGGATGTCGGCATGCACTTCGTCGCTGACCATTAGACAGTCGTGGCGTGTGCAGAGATCGGCCATTTGGCGGAGTTCCTCGTCTCGCCAGGCACGACCTACGGGGTTGTGGGGGGAACAAAGAACGAAGAGTTTCGCGCGTTTGACTTTGGCTTCGAAATCTTTGAAGTCGATGCGGTAGCCCTCTTTCGTCAGACGCAACGGGTTGGAGAGTAGATGACGACCATGTTTCGCTCCCAATTTCAAAAAAGGGTGATAGACGGGTGGTTGGACGAGAATCCCGTCGCCCGGATCGCTCAAAGCTTCGACGATCAGCTCCAGCGTCGGCACGACGCCTGGAATCGGCACGATCCACTCGTGCATGACGGGCCAGTCGTGGCGCCCCATCCACGAGACGATGGCTTCGTAGAAAGCGTCGGGGTAGATCGTGTACCCGTAAATCGGATGGGCGGCACGTCGCCGAAGGGCTTCGACGATCACCGGGGTGGTGGGAAGATCCATATCGGCCACCCACAGAGGAATCACTGCGTCGCGGCCGAATTTATGCCGACGCTCGTCGTATTTGACGCTAAAGGTGGCGCTTCGGTCGATCGGCGTATCGAAATTCACCGTCGCTCCCAAATCGTCAGTTGCGCCACGGTATGCTGAAATTTTCGAGCGGTTTCGCGAATGACGAAGGGCACGTCGTAGGTGTGAAGATGTTTGAAATGTTCGTCCAAATGGGCATGCAACCCATCCAGCGTGGTGAGAGGTTCGCCATCTTTTTTGTAGCCGCCGAGCCACTTTCTTTTGGGAGTGAACGTTTCCAGCCACGTGTATGGGGAACTGAGGATCAGCAACCCTCCTGTTTCGATGCGTGTCGTGATATCGCGCAAGAACTTGGCCGGGTCGTAGAGGCGGTCGATCAGATTGCCGGCGAAAACGAGGTCGTAACCGGTGTATATCGGTTTGAGATTGCAGGCATCGGCTTGTTGGAAATCGACCCGATCGGCGACTCGAACCAAGCGATCGGGGAGATGGACCTCTTTGTATTCGACCAGCTCTCCTTCGGTCGTGACCGTGTAGCGGAGGATTTCTTCGCTGCGTATCCGCTCGGCGGCGGCGATGAAACGGGCGGAAAAATCGAGTCCTGTCACACGTTCGAAACCTACGGCCAACTCCAGCGTGCTACGTCCGACGGCACAGCCGATATCGAGGGCTTTGCGTCGGGGTCGATCGCCCATCGCTTCCAAGCAGATGGCGGCGCAGGTCGCCGGGTAGTTGGGAACGTCGAAGTATCGGCTTCCCCAACCGAATTCACAGTATTGGCTCACTTGCGCATCGTTTTCGTAGAAGGCTTGGCCGATCTTCTCTTCGTAATGGCTTTCGACATAGCGGAAACCGGCATGTTGGTAGAAGTGGCGGCGAAACGCGTATCGTGCCGAGGCGAGGGCTTCGTCACCCAAACTGATGAAAGATCCCCCTTTGATGAGGTTGTGACGGCCGTCGAAAGTAGGGGTCGTGAAATCGTCGTAGATCGGATGGACTTCGAATCCTTCGAAAGGGTAGATCGGCGTTTCACTCCATTGCCAGACATTGCCGATCACGTCGAAAAAATCGCCGTGGGCGAAAGTGGTGACGGGGCAGGCCGAGGCCCAATGCTCGAGGGCGATATTGGCGGGGGCTTTGTCGCCCCACCGAGGCATGTCGGGAACTTGACAGTGCTCACGCAATCTGGCCCATTCGTCTTCCGTCGGAAGTCGTAGCTTTCGCCCACTCTTGTGGCCGAGCCATCGGCAAAATGCGCTGGCCTCGTGATAGTTGACATCCACGGGCCAATCGAGGGGCATCGCGATCTCCTGAGTCAACGCACGGTAGCGCCATCTCTTACCATCGGGCACCCAGAAGATAGGATGATCGGCTTTTCGGTAGTCGCGCCATGCGCGTCCCTCGTCGCTCCACCATCGATCATCTCGGTAGCCGCCCGCTTCAACGAAATCCATGAATTCACCGTTGCTGACAATATATTTGGAGGCTTTGAAAGGGGGGATGGAGGTTTCGTGACGGCCATATTCGTTGTCCCAGCCGTAGTGATCGTCGCTTTTGGCCTTTCCCAATCGTACGATGCCTCCAGGCACACTCAAGAGTTCGTTAGCGGGAGCGGGGCCACGATCGGGGCAAAGGGGCCATTCATGGGAGCTACGTACCATCGACAGCGGCGTTTGGCGGATCAGGACCGAGGAGGTTTCGATATGGATGTTTTCATGCTCGATTCCCATCAAGATCACCCACCAAGGCGACGACCAGGTGATCGGAAGCTTCAAAGGCAAGGTGTCGATAAGATCGTCGACCAACGCCCTGACACGTGCGCGATAGCGGCGGGTCGCCTCGACGCTTGGCCAGTCGTAGTGCGTTTCGTCCAGATCGTCCCAGCTCATTTCGTCCACCCCGACCGCGAAGATCGACTCGAGTTTTTCGTCGATGCGGGTATCGATCAGTTTGGCCAGGATCAGTTTGTTGACGAAAAAGACGGCGGTATGACCGAAATAGAAGATGTGCGGGTGTCGGAGTGGTTCGGGCCGATGGTAGAAAGCTTCGTCGTTGGCGAGCAATCCGTAAAGCGATTCGAAACGGTCGAAGGTGGCGTGAAAGTAGCGGCGAATCTCGGCACGTTTGGCCGAGACGTCGTGACCGTCGAGAGAGGGCGTTCGGAGGGGGTGTGCCATGGTCGATTCCCTTGCTTTTTCTCTATTTTAAACGAAAATGGCTAAAATCCCATCTAAAAAGGTCCGATGTGGACGATTTGCTGAACAATCTTCTAACCTATGGGTACATCATTCTCTTTGTCTATTCGTTGGGCGGTGGATTCTTCGCCTTGGCCACCGCCGGGGTCCTCGCTTCGATGGGCAAAATGGATATCGGTGTTTCGATCGCCGTGGCTTTTGTCGCCAACTTCCTCGGTGACGAGGCGTTGCTGCTGTTTACGCGGGTCAACAAAACGCAGATGATGGCTTATCTGAAAAGCCATCGGCGGAAACTGGCCTATTCTCATCTATTGATGAAAAAGTACGGCACCTGGGTGATCTTTGTACAAAAATTCATTTATGGCGTCAAAACGTTGGTCCCTATCGCCATCGGTTTGACCCGTTACGACGCCCTACGGTTTGCCGTATGGAATTTTCTGGCTTCGGCACTCTGGGCGGTGACGATCGGTGTGGTGAGTTACTTGGGCGGTAAAACGGTCCTTTCGCTGCTCGAAAAAGCCAAAGAGAATCCATGGCTTCTACCGGTGATCGGTGTCCTTTTCATCCTCGCGATATCACTCCTCATCACGAAAGCCGTACGAAAATAGTTGAACAAATCTTCGTTTTACCGATCTTTATTAATAATCAATACCCCCGAAGGATTTGTAGATGTTCGACAATCTCAAGATCGGCCAGAAGATCCATATTCCCCTCGTCGTCTCCATCGTCATCGCGACGATATCATCGTCATCAATTCATGGTATTCGATCCGAGAGATCGAAAAAGATATCTTCGAAAAGGCGAGGCATACGTTGATCACCTATTTCGATCAAAAATATGAGGCCAAAAAACAGGTAGGGATAACCAACGCCATCGCCACCGCCCACAATCTTTACGTCATCGAAGCGCTGAAAACGGGTGATCGGGCATTGGCGATTCACGGTTTGAAAGCACTCGACGAGGCTTACAAAAAATATACCGATTTCAAGAACATCAAAATCCATATCCATACCGCGGATTTACACTCCTTTTTGAGGCTTTGGAAGCCCAGTAAATTCGGTGACGATTTGAGTGGATTCCGTCGAACCATCGTCGCCGTCGAAAAGCGGCGTGCCCCGGTAGTGGCGATCGAAGTGGGGCGAGCAGGGCTGGTGCTCCGAGGTGTGGCCCCCGTGCAGGATGGGTCGGAGTATCTAGGGAGCGTCGAGTTCATTCAAGGACTCAACTCCATCACCAAAAGTGCCAAGAAGGATGGATTTTCCATCGTTACGATCATGGACAAGAAGTATGCCGACATCGCCACTTTTCTCACCTCTTCGGAATCGGTAATGGGACGATACGCTCTCGTGACGAAAAGGGGGGTCTATGACGAAACATTCGTGCGTGACCTTCAAGGGGTACAATCGCTCGCGCCTCTTTTCAAAACCGCGAACTACTTTGTCGTCTCCGTACCGATCAAAGATTTTTCAGGTGCCGTGGTGGGGTACGCGTTGGTCGCGGAGCCATTGGAAAAGATTCAAAACGTGATCGACAAAGCGACCCATGCACTGGTTATCCAACTGGTGATCATGCTGGCCGTGGATATCGTGATGTTGATTCTGCTGATTTGGATCATTTCTCGCACGGTGGTCCATCCTATTCGTGATCTGAATACGCGCATCGCCGATATCGCTCATGGCGAGGGGGATCTGACCCGTCGTATCGAGATCAGATCGGGTGACGAAATCGGGCAGATGGCCACATCCATCAACGCGTTCATCGAAAAGGTCCAGACGATCATCGCCAATATGAAGCAGACGATGGATCGAACCGTACATGTGGTCCAGACGATCAAAAAAGACGCCGATGCCATCAACCGCACCGTCGAAACGCAGAACCGTCTGGTGTCGGGGACCAACCAGCTCGGCTCCGCCATCAAAAACGATCTGCAGATCGCTCAAACCTCGGTGACGGATACGTCCGAGGATGTTTCTCAGACCTACCAAACGTTGGAGCATATGCAGCAAACGTTGACGAAGATGGCGGCCAAAATCATCGAAGATGCCGGAGGCGCGAAAGAGGTGGCGGCCAACGTCACGTCGTTGGCGGATCAAACCAATCAAATCAAAGATGTCATCGCCATCATCAAAGATATCGCCGACCAGACCAATCTGTTGGCCCTCAACGCGGCCATCGAAGCGGCACG
>CAZORY010000048.1:0-10926 GCA_964582435.1 uncultured Campylobacterales bacterium | reverse complement strand
GCGATCAACTCCACGACGGCGGCATGGAGTTGGTTTTCATCCCGCATCGGGGCCGAGCACCCCTCGTTGTAACTGACGTAGCTTCCTTCGTCGGCGATGATGAGGGTTCGTTCGAACTGTCCGGTATTGAGTGCGTTGATCCTGAAGTAGGTCGAAAGCTCCATCGGACAGCGCACCCCTTTGGGGATGTAGACGAAGGTCCCGTCGGTGAAGACGGCGGCATTGAGGGCGGCGAAGAAATTGTCGTTCATCGGTACGACACTGAACATATACTTTCGCACCAACTCCGGATAATCGCGAATCGCTTCCGAAATGGCGCAAAAGATAATTCCCTTCTCTTTCAACTCCTTTTGGTAGGTGGTTTTGACCGATACCGAATCGACCACCGCATCGACCGCCACTTTCACACCGGCCAACTGTTTCTGCTCTTCCAGTGGTATGCCCAGTTTCTCGTACGCTTCCAGAATTTTCGGATCCACCTCGTCCAAGCTCTCTACACCTTTTTTAGGGGCCGCGAAATAGCTGATCGCTTGATAGTCGATTGGATCGTAATCTACATGTCCCCAGTGGGGTTCTTCCATCTGTATCCATTTTCGGTAGGCTTTGAGGCGTAGCTCTCTCATCCACTCCGGTTCTTCCTTTTTCTTGGAGATGTAGCGGATCACCTCCTCGTTGAGACCGGGCGGGACCTTCTCCTCTTCGATATCGATCTCGAATCCCAAGGCATATTCGCCCGATACCGCTTTGTTCAGCTCTTCTTGTGCCATCGCGGTCTCCTTCGACATATGATTGGATCCATTCTACATCATTTTTTTCAATGAAAGCTTATCCGATGAAACTACCCCGAATTTCGGGGATTCGTTCATTTTACGAGTAGAAGGATCAAAAGAAGATTCACGAGTAACGAAAGGGTGAAAAGAAGCCGATAGATTTTGACGGGTTCTCGTTCGAACAGGGAGAGATTTTCCGGATAGTAGGGCTTGACCTTCTCCGGATGGGTGATTTCGTAGGCCATTTCGCTATAGACCTCGTAGCGGCGGGTTTTGTCCTTTTCGATGGCACGCATCACGACCGATTCGAGCCATGCAGGAACCGCCTTGTTGAAATGGCGGACCGGTTTGGGGGTTTTGAAGATTGGGGTTTGAAAAGGCTCGATCTCTCCATACGGAAACTTTTTCGTGAGCGCTTCGTATAGCGTGACGCCGATCGCGAAAATCTCGGTCTGTTCGCTGATAGGATCACCTTTAAACCGCTCAGGGGCCAGATAGCTGGGAGTCCCCGCTTTGGAAGCGATCGAAAAGATTTCGACGATCGAACCGAAATCGACCAGTTTGAAGACCTTTTTGCCATGTCGCTCGACGATGACGATATTTTCAGGTTTGATGTCCCCATGGACCAAGTCGTATTTGAGGAGAAACTGACACGCATGCAACAAAAATTTTCCCAGTTGGATCGCCTCCTCCACCGGTAGCGGCTTTTTGGCCGTCACCTCCTTGAGCGTGGGGCCATCGAGATACTCCATCACATAGTAGCGCATCGTGCGGTTTTTTGGGATCACCGCTTTGGGGAAAAAGCCCGCTTTGAGTCGCGACGCGTTCCACGCCTCACGTACGAAAAGGTCGAGCTGCTTTTCATCGTCGATCGCTTCCAATACTGGAAACTTCAGAACGTAGTTGACTCCCTTCTTTTCGGCCAGCCATGTGCGTTCGTTTTGAATGAGCGGTTTGATGAGACGATACCCGTCGATCGATTGATCTTTTTCCAAGCGGTTTGGAATCGGCAGATCGATCCGTTTGAGCGAGCAGGTCGTACTCTCGCCCACCATCTCGATCACGACCGCCGTCGTATCGTCGGGAAGGTCGTCGCCCACTTTTTTGCTGGCCGCTTTGATCAGCGACGTCGCCCCTAGTTTGAGTTTTGGTTCGATCTCCTCGTTTGAAAGAACCTTTTCCAGCCCATCGCTGGCCAGCAAGAGAATGTCGCCCACTTCCAAATTGTTTTCGAAAAGATAGGGATCGACCGTCTCGCTCAGTCCGATCGCTTGGGTGAGGACATGCTCCATCCCCTTCTCGTCGCTTATGTGGGAAAAGGAGATCTCCTGCAGATGCCCCTGCCGATAGAGCATGATCGGCGAATCCCCCACGTTGGCGCCATAGAGTCGGTCCCCGTCGATCACGACGATCGAGAGGGTCGTCACATATTCGGGCGCTTCGTACTCCTCGATCCCTTCACGATAGAGAATGGCGTTGATGGAGGCGATGAAGTTACGCAGCGATTTTTCGATACTCCAGCTTCTGGGACGGGTTTTGAAGTTGTTCATCAAGTAGTTGACGACGCGCCTGGCCGCCTGGCCGCCGGCTCTGGCGCTCCCTACGCCGTCGCAGACGATTCCGATGCACAGATCGTCCACGACACGAACCGCCGCGAAATCTTCGGCGACGAGTTCTTTACCCTTGGCGAGACTGAAGGATGAGACTTTAAACAGATCGGACACGTTCGATGACCTTTCTCCCTTTAGGGCTTTCGGCACTCACTAACTCAGGTTGGTATAGACCACCTGCACATCGTCGTCCTCTTCGAGTTTGTCGACGAGCACACCCACCTCGTCCATCTGTTCGTCGCTCAATGCAATCGGGGTGTTGGGGATGCGCTGAAGAGAAGCTTTGGTGATCTCGATGCCACGCTCTTCAAGCGCCTTTCCCAAATCGCCGAACGCGGTGAACTCTCCATACACCCGGACGATCGGCTTGTCCTCGCCGTTTTCTTGGGGAATCTTGTCCTCTTCGAGCTCCTCGAGACCATGGTCGATCAGATCCAACTCCAGCTCTTCGAGGTCGATATCTTCCATGCGGTCAAATTCGAAGACCGCTTTACGGGTGAACATGAAATCGAGCGATCCTGATGTCAGCAATTCCCCTTTGTTACGCACCAGAATCGCCCGTATGTTGGCGACCGTTCGGGTCGGATTGTCGGTAGCCGTTTCGATGATCATCAACGTACCGTACGGCCCTTTGGCTTCGTAGGCGATCTCTTTGATATCGGCGGCATCTTTGCCGGTCGCTCGTTTGATCGCCGCTTCGATGTTCTCTTTGGGCATATTCTGAGCTTTGGCGTTGAGAATGGCGGTACGAAGCTTGGGGTTCATCTCCGGATCCGGTCCACCCTCTTTGGCGGCGATCGTGATGATACGCCCGAGCTTGGGGAAAATCCGGCTCATCGCTCCCCAGCGTTTGAGTTTTGCGGCTTTACGATATTCGAATGCGCGACCCATGTCGATCCTTGGTAGAAAAATGTGGCGCCATTATACGATTTGAATGATTAAAGCATAGAAAAAACCGCCGAAGCGGCTTATCATCTCAGATTCGACCGCCGGCACTCATCCCCCAGGTGGTACGCCAACGGGTTTTGACCAGACTGATACCCACGATCGCGATCGCGACGACGGCGGCGAAGATGAAAAATCCGGCGGCATACCCGTCGAACGCCTCTTTGGACCAACCGAGCGTCTTGATCAGCGCCGTACCGCCCAGGCCGCCGGCACACCCGACGATGCCGGTCATGATACCCATATCCTTGCCGAATCGTTGAGGCACGAGCTGGAAAACCGCGCCGTTAGCCATACCCAGGTTGGCCATGATGAGAAACAGGACCAAAATGGCCAGATAGAAGTTGTGCACGACCGTCGCGTTCAAAACGGCCAATGCCGCCACGGCGCCGAAGAAGATATAAAGACTTTTGACCCCGCCCAGTTTGTCGGCGATACCGCCGCCGACGGGCCGCAGCACCGCACCGGCGAAGATACAGAGCGCCCCGAAATAACCGGCGACGACTTTGACGTTCTCTTCTCCCAGATATTGCGCACCGAAAGCGCTCATATCCACTTGGTAGGTATTCATCAAATAGACTTTCATATAGTTGGCGAACCCTACGAAACCACCGAAACTGACCGCATAGAAGAGACTGAACCACCACGTATCTTTGTCCCGCAACAGTTTGAGGTAGTCGCTCAATTTCTTGGGATTGGGTTTGTAGATCGATGGAGGTGCATCTTTGGCCATGATGGCGTAGAGAACGAAGATGATCGTCGAGAGAATGCCACCGACGAGAAAGACCGCTTGCCAGCCCCACAACTCCGCGATTTTCGGTGCGAAGAGAAAGTCCAGGACAACACCGATGTTCCCGGCGCCGGCCAGCCCCAGAACCAGTCCTTGAAGTCTGGGGGGATACCATTGTCCCGCTTGAGGCAACGCGACGGCAAACGATGCACCGGCGAATCCCAGGCCGAACGCGATCATCAACAATTCGTTGTAGGTGATGCTCTCGCCCCGTATATAGCCGTAAAAGAGTGATGCGATCACGATCGCTTGAGCGGTAAGCGCGGTCTTTTTAGCACCGAACTTATCGACACCGAATCCCAATAAAATCCTCAAAATAGCACCCGAGAGGATTGGAATCGCCAATAACGTCGCCTTTTGGTTCGGATCGAGCGTGAAACCGTGTGCCGCCAGCGATTCGGAGATCTCCGTCGCCAAAGGCCCCAGCATGGTCCAAACCATGAAACTGAAATCGAAATACAAAAAAGCTGCCAACAGGGTCGGAAAGTGCCCTGCCGTTTTGAGCTCACCAAACTTCATATCTGCTCCTCTTGAAATGTTTGGTGAAATTATAAATGATATAAACGTCCAGTATTGACTATTTTTTAATCATTCATTAACACAAATATGCTTGATTAAAAAACAAGCAACGGTCGTATCGTAGTTTCGATACACTTCGGAAAAATTTCACATTATGATCAACGACTAGATTCTGTCGAAGAAAGGCATTGCATGACGTTAGCCGACATTTCCGCCAAACATACCAAACTCAACAAAATCGAAAAACTTAAACAGACCAGATCCTACAAAGAGGCATGGGAAGCGCTTGAAATCTATGCCAAAAAGGGTTTCGACGCCATCGCCAAAGAGGATCGAGAATATTTTCTCAAATGTTTCGGTATTTTCGAACGTCCCGTGACACCGGGCAAATTCATGATGCGTATCCGCATACCCGCCGGCAGACTCACCGGCGAGCAAGCCGAGGTGCTCGGACGCATGGCCAAAGAGTACGGCCAAGACTATATGGATCTTACGACCCGGATGCAAGTGCAGCTTCGTTATCTCGATATCGCCGACATTCCCACCGTCATCGAAGAGCTCGAGAGTGTGGGCATCACCAGTTGGCAAACGGGGGTGGACAATTTTCGAAACATCGTCTCCGATCCACTGGGCACCCTAGCCTACGACAACATTTTCGACGTGATGCCATTGATCGAGCAAATGCAAAATCTCTGGCTCAAAAAGGAGGAGTGGGTCGCCGCTTTGCCGCGCAAATTCAACACCGCCATCACCGGAAACGCCGTCAATCGATGCAATCTCTTCGCCCACGACTGCTGCTTCGCACCGGCCGTGAAAGAGGGAGAGTATGGCTTCAACGTCTATCTCGGCGGTAAAGTGGGCGCCATCGCCCAATCGGCGAATCTCTTCGTACGATATGAAGAGGTGGTCCCCTTTTACGAAGCGCTTATAAAAATGTATAGAACCTACGGTTTCAGGGATAGCCGCAACAAAAACCGTCTCCATTTCCTGATCAAGGAGGCGGGTATGCCACTGGTCGTCGAAACGATCAAAACGATGGCCGAGCGCGATTTCCTGGATGGAGGCCAGACGCTCGTCACCCAGCCAAGAACCGAAGAGCGCGACGGCCGCATCCGCCTCAAAGATGGCAGCTACGCCCTGCATATGGTGGTTCCTTCCGGCATCTTCAGCGGTACGGCGATGATGGAGGCGGCCGATCTAGCCAGAGAAGAGGGTCAAGGGCTTTTGAACATCTCCACGACCCAGAATCTTTTCGTTTTGGGTGTACCCGGTGAAAAGATTCCAGACGTCCTCACGAAAAAGCCCTACGATCGCTACCACTGCCTCAGCACCCCCTATTTCAACCAGATGGTCGCTTGTGCAGGTATCGATCTATGCCCGTTCGGTGTGATTCCCAACAAATCCGACGCCATCGAAATGGCCGAATACTTAAGCGAAACGGTCCCGTTACCGGGCGACGCGTCGATTCGAATGCACTGGTCGGCATGCGTGAAAGGGTGCGGCGTACACGAGCTAGGCGATATCGGTTTTATCGGTTGTAAAGCCAAAGAAAACGGTCAAACGGTCTATGGGGTGCATATCCAATTGGGCGGCAAATCGACCTTTACGCAAGAAGAGGCTTACACGGTCCTAAAAAGTGTCCCCCTCACCCGGGCCAGATTTTACGTCGCCGAGCTGGCCGAAGCCTATAAGGACCTGCGCAAACCCAAAGAGAGTTTCGAACGTTTCGAAACGAGACTCTTTCGCCGTTACTCCAAAGGAGCGATCGAATTCATTCTTCGCTTCAATGCCGATATCGCCGCGCCCAAAGGCTACCCCAAGCTCGCGTTCGATCCCGAATGGCAACCCAACATCGAAACCAACGAAATTTTCTTGTTGGGGTTGAAACTCTATAAAAACCTCACGGGTGAAAAACCCTACCAAGGAACCCACCTCTACAACCCTATCGAAACGACACCCCCAAAACATCTTTGCAAACTCGCTTCCCATGTGGATACGAAACTTGGAGATATCGTCATGAAAATGATCGCTCCGTCCTCCAAACGCTACGAAGTCTTCACTGAAATCGTCAAAGAGATGAGTGCGTGAAATTCCTCATAGAAGGTGATGCACGTCACGTATCACACGGTACGTGACGCCCAATAGAAACCGCCGAGACCGGCAATCGACGCGACACGTGACCACGCAACGAATCCCTTGACTTTCATCAACGAATTCATACCTTTTTTGCTCTATAATCCATTCATGAAGATATGACGAAAAAAGGGGAGAAAATGAGTATTTTACCACCAGACGCCGAGAAAATCGAAGTACCGGGTGCTACCGTCGATTTCTATAAATATACGAAAGAGGGCATCACCTACTATCAGTTCGACACCTCCCGCTGTGGGCCGCCGGAGCCGATGGTCAACGCGATGAGCGGATTGAAACTGATCGACGGTCCCGATAAGAAACTGGTCATGATCAACCATAAAAAGCCGATGGGTTTGCTCGACAAAATCGGAAAAAATTACGATATCGAGATAGAAAATCTCGACGATGGCCGCGTCAAACTCCTTTTTAGTTACAAAGCGGGAGCTAGCGAATCGGCAAACCTGAACGACGCGGCATGTCACGGATAAAAAATCCTAAATAGCGTAAAAAAGCGAAACGGACGAAACGGTTCCTTCGCCGATTGATCCAAGAGAGACTCGATACCCGACATCGCCCTCGAGCGACTGACTGAAAGGTTGTATATGTTCAATGTTTCCAGGGAATTCGCACCTCCCTTTTCGCTGATTGCTCCCTACTTTTGGCTTGGATCTCTCTTTTTCCTGATAGCCGGGGCGACTCTACCGTTCATGGATTTCCCTACGACTCATCAAGCGATCGGACTCGTAGCATGGGCACACCTCTTTTTGTTGGGTTTCGTGATGATGATCATTTTCGGCGCGATGGCGCAACTTGTGCCCGTCGTACTTGAGGTTGGCCATTTCAGCGTCGATTTTTACTATCTCATCTGGCCGATTTTGAGCCTCGGGACGATCGGGATGGTCATAGGCTTCATCGCGAGTCCCGGACTCCTCCCGTATGGGGGATTGTTGGTACTGACGGCGATGCTGATTTTCTTGACTGAAACCCTCTTGACCCTACGAAGAGTCGAACGTATGTCGTTGACGATCAAAACCGTCGCCGTCACCAACCTCTTTTTGCTGTTGGGTATCGGTGTCGGTTTCATGATGGCATTGGGCATCGGCGTCGGAGCGGCCGTCGACATTCCCCGTTGGTTGGGTGCGCATGTCGTGCTGGTACTCGGCGGCTACGTCACATTGACGATCATGGGGATGAGCCTCGTACTATTGCCGATGTTCGGCCTCTCCCATGGCTTCGACGAGCGACCGATCGAAAGAAGTTTCACGATCATGACAGGCGCCGTCGCTTCGTATCTGGCCGCGACGATCATCGATCTGTCCATGATTCGTTGGTTGGCACTCGCGGCGATGTTCATCGCCCAAGGCCTCTATCTCTACCAAATCTGGCTCATCTACAAAACCAGGGCACGGAAAGAGAACGATATCTGGTTCAAATCGATGGTATTTGGCTACGGCTCGCTCCTTGTCGCTCTGATCCTGGCACTTTTGGGATGGATCATTCCCCAGGCCGATCGGTTGCCACTGGCGGCAGGATGGTTTTTAATCCTTGGGTTTTTTACCTTTCTCATCACCGGGCATCTTTACAAAATCATTCCTTTTTTGGTGTGGTTCGAGCGTTACAGCCCTTTGGTCGGTAAAAAAAAGGTGCCGATGCTCGCCGATATGGTCCCCGTGAAAATGGCCGATTATCAGTTCATCTTCACGGCCGGCGGCGTCGTGCTCGGTGGTCTGGGATTGATCGTCCAGAGCGAAACATGTTTCAAAGCCGGTGGTTCCTTTATCGCCGCCGGAGCGCTTTTTTTGGTGATGAGCGTACGATATATGATGAATTTTGGAAAAGAGGAGAACGACAATGGCTGAAAAAATCACGAAAGAGCAGGTTTTCGATGCGATCCGCAAAGTGATCGACCCCGAAGTGGGTTTCAATCTGGTCGAAATGGGGCTCATCTACGACGCCATCATCGACGACGAAAACAACGTCAAAGTGGTGATGACCCTCTCGACCCGTGGCTGTCCACTCCATCAAATGCTCACCCAATGGGTCAAAGACGCCGTCAAAGAGATACCGGGCGTCAAAGATGTGGAGGTCGAAGTGGTCTGGGAGCCGGCCTGGAACATCTCGATGGCCGACGACAATGTCAAAAAGGCCCTCGGTGCCCTCTGACCTCGATCAATCGTCCAATCCATGGATGCGCGAACTTCGCCACCTCTATGGGGCGGGAATTCTCTTTTTCTACTACGCCAAGTGGCCGATCCTGATAGGCTGGCCCTTTATGCGATTCTACCTCGAGTATGCGGACAATTGGATCATCGACGCTCTCTGGGTATGGTGTCTGATCCTGGTCATGAAAGATTTCTATGTCCGATTCGTGCTCAAAAAACGTTACTGCACCGCCAAATCGTGTCGAAAGGATGATCATGCAGATCGTACCGCAAACGAAGATCGATGAGCTGCTCACGACCTATCCAGAGCTCGAATCTTTTCTCATGAGGCTCAATCCCAAATATAAAAAACTGAAAAATCCGATCCTTCGCCGCACCGTCGCCAAAATCGCCACCCTGTCACAAGTAGCGAAAATCGGCGGCTACAAGAGTGAAGAGCTCGTCAATCTTCTACGCGAAGAGGTCGGACAACCCCCGTTAAAGGTCACGCCAAATCGAGAGGAAGCGCATGATGCGACCGCCAAACCGTCGTGGGCTCATCACGAGGCGACTACGACACTCGATGCCAACGCCCTGCTCGATCGAGAGAAAAATCCCCTCGCCGAAGTGAGTAAAGCTCTCAAAAATCTAGACGAAGGTGCCATTCTCGCCATCGAGAGCGATTTTCTCCCCTCTCCGCTCATCGATACGTTCAAAGAGCAAGGGATGGAGGTCTACACTGAAGAGCAGAATGGAAAATTTGTCACGAAAATAAGAAAAAAAGTTCGATCGTAGTGGTATATGTAAAAAAGAGGATGTGATCTCCTCTCTTTTGTTGGGGGGGGTAGGAGCCGCCCAAGGCGGCCATCGCCTCTTGCCTCTTTTGTTCAACGGCAGACGATCATCTCATCCCATAAATTTTTAGACAGGAGAATCCTTTCGACTCTCTCTTGCCAGAGTTCGCCGAAGCGTCTCTTCTCCTCCGGCGTCACATGCCCTTGCATCAACTTTTGCATCAGAGGCTGCATATCGGGGTGTGGCGGCACGATAGAGGGATTGTAATCCATCGTCACATGGGCCGCATTGTCCAGACGCGTGAAACGAACCGCCGCGCCCAACTCCACCCCGAAAAAGAGACGATCGTTGCGGGCGAACTTACCGTTTAGACCTTTGAAACCGCCTTCGTTGGCCGCACCTGTGACCAAAGAGAGACATGCACCGATCACACCGGCCACCCCGCTATCGAGTGCCTCCTGGATCTCCACTTTGATTTGACCACGCACGGGCACTCCATCGTCGTAGAGCTTTTGCAGGCCGATTTTGGCCATCAGCCATGCACCTGCCACCGTCGGGCAGGAGTGACCCGCCAGTTTGACCATATCGAGATAGCGATAGACGACCTCGCCTCCTTCGATCGCACCGAGTACGTCGGCCAGGGGATCGTAGGTGACGATCGGATCGACTTTGTCGTAAAAACTTGGGTAATTCATAGTATGCCTTTGTCTTTGAATTTATTGTAAACGATCGTGGCTTTGAGGAGATTGGCCCCATGGATCAGTACCTCGGCCAACAAAAAAACTCCCGTCCATCGCCAAAGCGACGGCATTTGTAAAAGTGCCGCCGAAAGGGCCGTCGCGATCGTCGCCCCATGGAGCCACAAATGCCATCGCATATTACGCGCAGGGACGATATCTCCCATCATCGGCGTCTCCATCACCCCTTTGGCATTGAGATGAAACCACACCAAAAAGGGGATGATCTTGTAACTCATCGCGAAGATGACACTCAAAAAAAAGAGACCGAAACCGACGGCCGCCAGGTCGAAAAGCGGCGAGAGAGCGAGCACGAGATAGCCGATATAAAAGGCCGCCGAAAGGGCCAAGGCGACCATACCTATCCGCCAAAGCCATACGGTCGTATCCGCCACCGGCCGTTTGCGCTGCGAAAGCCGGCGCAAGGTAACCGACGCGAAAACCACCAACAGGACGCCGAGCACGCCATCGATCCAATCGATAAGC
>CAZORY010000047.1:0-11059 GCA_964582435.1 uncultured Campylobacterales bacterium | reverse complement strand
GATCTTTGGGTAGAAGAGGATCTTTGCCGTCGATCGCCTTGTCCAGAAGCATTTTCACGATAATCGCTTCGAACGCGTCGGTCCGTTCTTTGAGCTTCTTTCGATCCACGGTGTCGATTCGCGGCAACGACTCCTTTGGGGGCATAAGTGAAATGGACTGCATCGTCACTCCTTTCAGATCACATCCAGGTCGGCATGAATGGCCCCGGCACTTTTCATCGCCTCCAGAATAGAGATGATGTCCTTCGGGGTCGCGCCAAGCTTTTTAAGCGAGCGCGCGATGTTCGCCACGGTGTTGGCTCCCTCTTTCGTATATACGACTCCATTGTCGGGTTGGATCTGCGTCTCGCTTCCAAGATCGATGGCGTTGGATCCTTTTCGTAACGCCGGAAGGGATCGTCGTTCGTCGATTTTGACGACGATATCGCCATGCGTGATCATGACAGGCTCGACTTCGACGTCGATCCCCGAAACGACCGTTCCGGTCCGTTCATCGATAACGATTCGCGGTTTGGCATGATACTCGATGGAGAGTTCGCCGGTTGTAGCGAGAAATTCCACCATCGACATTTTCGACGGCTTGTGCAACTCGATCGTCCGGGCATCGATCGCTACGGCGACTCTATCCTTGAAATAGCGATTGAGAATGTTCTGGACATTGATGGCATTTTGAAAGCTAGCCACTTTCAAACTCAACGTCGCGCGGTTCTGATGGTACAGATCGAAAGCGACTTCCTGTTCCACCAACGCTCCCGAAGGGATTTTTCCGGTGGTCGCGTGATTCATAACGCCTCCGCCCCCTCTTCCGTTCCTGCCTCCGATCGTCACAGGTCCTTGAGCCAGCGCGTATATACGGCCATCGACGCCTTTGAGTGGTGTCATCAGCAACGTACCACCCTCCAGGGACTTGGCATCACCCATAGAGGAGACGATCACGTCGATTTTATCGCCTTGCCTAGCGAAAGGAGGGAGAGTGGCGGTGACCATGACGGCCGCCACGTTTTTCGATTTGATATCTCGGGGATTCAACTTCACATTCATCGATTGAAGCATATTGGAAATGGTTTGCAAAGTGAATTTTGACGTCGTACCGTCACCCGTTTTGTTGAGTCCCACGACAAGACCGTAACCGATCAATTGATTGTCACGTACACCGATGACGTTGGCGATCTCTTTGATCTTGACGGCGCTTGAACAAATTGGAATCAATAGGAGCCAAACAACAACCAATCGCTTCACTGCAAACCCTTTGTAACGATTTGCCAAGATAAAGCAAATGCCGTTCCATCACTCGCCGATTGGCCGATAATAACTTAGAGTACTTTTGCCGAACTTTTTCTCTTTTTCCTTTTCGAATGCCCCCAAATGGCTAGGGAACGGCACCTTGCTCATATGTTCTACAATCATACGGTGTATGACCTTGGGATCGATGACCTCCGCCATCGCCATCACTTTGTCGTAAATCGTTTCATGTCCCTCCCTGATCGAAAAAGGAGGGTCGATATAAAGATACGTTTTCTCCCCTTTTCGAGCGATCTCTTCCAGAATGCGTGGAATCTCGACGAAAGCGTCACCCCACCTCCAGTCGCACCGATCAGGATCGATGGCTCGACAATTTTTTTCGAGGACTTTGTAGGCATCTCGGTCGAATTCCACGAACCACGCTCTTCTCGCTCCCCGGCTGATCGCCTCCAAACCCACCGATCCGCTCCCACCGAACATTTCGATGAAATTTCGATCGATCAATTCGAACTGTAGTGTGTTGAAGAGAGATTCCCGCAATCTTGCCTTGGAGCTTCGTGTCACGTTTTTGGAGGGTAGAAACAACTTTTTACCTCTATATTTCCCTCCGATAATGCGGGTCGTCGGTCCTTTAGGCTCTCTTTTCATAATGTTCCTTCACTACCGTAAGAATTTCTTGGACGAATCTTTCGGTCACTTCGGCGATCTTCTCTTCCAAGCCCTCTTCCTCTTCGACCATCTCCTGCAACGTTTCGTCGCCTTTTAAGCGTTTCATCTTCTCTTCGAGCCTTATCAACAGTTGTGAACGGGAAAAGGGTTTTTTGAGATCACACGATTCGTCGCTCCCGATGCGCAGTATCGGTACATCCGTTTCCATATCCCGATCCGTGACAAGGATATCGGCATCTTCCAAACCTACCAGATAAGCGCTCAAAAATTTTTTCAAACTCTGGGCCAACAAGGGGGAGTGACAATCGACCGCGACTTTCATGAACATACAATCCTTTCCCATATTTAGCGATATTATAAGCCAGCCGCCCTAAACAATTTTTGAATGCGACCGATTCTTTTGCAAACCCAATACGGAGGAGCGAAACGATGGAAATCTTCAACACCATTCGGACCCAGCAACCCCATCCGCCCAATCAAGAGGGTCCGGCCAACACCCACAAAGGGGTCTCCCAAACCCATAAAACGACGCAACAAACGATAAGAGAGGAGGCTCGACACACCAGTGAAAAGGCCGATACCGAAAAGCTCAAGCAACAACTGCAAGAAGTGACCGACAAACTCAATAAAGAGATGAATCCTCTCAAAACAAGTATTCGATTCGGTTTCGATGACAAACTCGATGAACTCTACATTTCGGTCATAGATACCAGCAACGATCAGGTCATACGCAAAATTCCTTCCGAAGAAGCGATGCGCCTGGCCGCCAAAATGCGTGAACTCGTCGGAATGATTTTCGACAAAAAAGGTTGAAAAAACCATTTTACTGCAAGGATGCAGAAATTACGGAAAAAGGATTTGAAATGACAGCAGCCGCAGCCTATGAGACGTACACCCGCAACAATATCCAAATCGAATCACCTGAGAAATTGATCGAAATGCTTTACGAAGGCATCATCCGGTTCGGATCCTTGGCGAAGAAGTCGATCGATGCCGGTGATATCGAGAAGAGGACCTATTGGACCAATCGTGCCATCGCCATATTCGTCGAACTCATCCACTCTCTCGATGCCGAAAAGGGAGGCGAAGTGGCCAACTATCTCGAGGGACTCTACAATCAGCAAATCAAATTTCTTACCGAAGCCAACCTTGAAAACTCTCCTGAAAAGATCGAGATCGTTCTCAAAGTGACGAAAACTCTCTTGGAGGCGTGGCGCGAAGTCACTGCACATGGATTGGATTGAACAGTTCAAGATCGCGTTGATCGAAGAGGACGAAGAGCGGTTGAACGCATTGATCGGTTCGATGCCACGTTTCGAAGATCTCGAAACACTGGTGCAAGTCCAACGATTGGTCGCACAAGCTCTCGAACTCTTCGAACAAAGAAAAAAAGAGATTGCCGGACGAATGAGAGAGATCGAGCTCTCACGCAAATTTCTCGTATCTTCGGACGAACTTAGAGACGATAGAAATCTCGATATCACCTCATAATCTTTTCAACTCTTTTTGGATAAAATCGCCCCAAATTTCTTTGCAAGGGCAGCTTTCATGAAAAAAGAGGTCAAAAAGGTCGTTCTCGCCTATTCCGGTGGACTCGACACCAGTATCATTCTCAAATGGCTACAGGACGAGTATGGCTGTGAAGTGGTCACTTTCACCGCCGATATCGGCCAAGGGGAAGAGGTGGAACCGGCACGCGAAAAGGCGTTGAAATTAGGTATCAAACCTGAAAATATCTTCATCGAAGATCTTCGTGAAGAGTTCGTCAGAGACTACGTCTTTCCCATGTTCCGTGCCAATGCCATTTATGAAGGAGAATACCTACTAGGTACTTCCATCGCCCGTCCGTTGATCGCCAAACGACAGATCGAGATCGCCAAACTCACAGGTGCCGACGCCGTCAGTCACGGTGCGACGGGCAAAGGCAACGATCAAGTCCGTTTCGAACTAGGTTATCTCGCGCTCAATCCCGACATCACCATCATCGCTCCATGGAGAGAATGGGATCTCAACTCCCGAGAGAAGCTTCTCAAATTTGCCGAAACGCACGGAATTCCCATCGAAAAACATGGGAAAAAATCCCCCTACTCCATGGATGCGAACCTGTTACATATCTCCTACGAAGGGGGACGCCTTGAAGATCCGATGAACGAACCTGAAGAGGAGATGTGGCGCTGGACCGTCAGTCCCGAAAAAGCACCCGACGCGCCCGAATATCTTACGATCACTTACGAAAATGGTGACCCGGTCGCCATCGACGGTGAGCAACTCAGCCCCGCGACATTGCTGAGCAAACTCAACGAACTAGGATCCAAACACGGCATCGGACGGCTCGATTTGGTCGAAAACCGATTCGTCGGCATGAAGAGCAGAGGTTGTTACGAAACCCCCGGCGGCACCATCATGCTCAAAGCCCATCGTGCGATCGAATCGATCACTTTGGACCGGGAAGAAGCGCATCTCAAAGATGAGTTGATGCCTCGTTACGCCAAACTGATCTACAATGGTTTCTGGTTCGCTCCGGAGCGGGAAATGCTCCAAGCGGCCATCGACCGTACCCAACGCAACGTCAACGGTGATGTCCGCCTCAAACTCTACAAAGGAAACGTCACCGTCGTCGGCCGTCAGAGCCCCAACTCCCTTTTCAACCCTGAATTCAGCACCTTCGAAGAAGACAGCGTCTACAACCAAAAAGACGCGGAAGGTTTCATTCGCCTCAATGCCCTACGATTCATCATCGAGGGCCACGCCCGAAAAAATCGATGACAACTGCTCGTCATCGATGCTTATGGCGAAGTTTCGACGTAAACGTCGAAACCCTGCCATCCACCATGGATCTCGACGGCATTCAATGAGTTTCAACGAACTGTTGTGGGAAATTTTTTCCATTCTCTTGCCTACTGCTTTCATCGTTTTTATCACCTTGTGGTACCAAAAAAGGATGCGAAGAAAAGATTGAGTATAATCCTCCCACGACGATCGTTGAAAAAGGTTGCCTCATGAAAACACAACCTCTTTTGGATTTTTTCAAAAAAGAGTCTTCCACCGGTATACTTCTGATAGTCATGACCATTCTAGCGATGAGCATCGCCAACTCCCCTTTCAAAACCTACTACGATGCATTCATGGAAATCCCTGTCGTCGTCAGTATCGGTACACTGACCATCGCCAAGCCGCTTTTACTTTGGATCAACGATGGTTTGATGGCCATCTTTTTTTTCATGGTCGGCCTGGAGATCAAACGTGAAGTGGTCGAGGGGGAGTTGAAACAGATTCAAAAGATCGCCGTTCCTGCATCGGCAGCATTCGGCGGGATGGTGGTCCCGGCACTCATCTATACCCTTTTCAACCATTCCGATGCTTTGGCGATGGAAGGATGGGCCATTCCGACGGCGACGGATATCGCCTTCGCGTTGGGAATCCTTTCATTGTTAGGTGACAAAGTGCCACCGCAACTAAAGCTATTTCTTCTCACTCTCGCCATCATCGACGATCTCGGAGCGATCCTCATTATCGCACTTTTTTATACCGAGGGGCTCTCCTATCTTTCACTATCCGTCGTCGCCGTCACCATATTGATATTATTTTATATGAACAAAAAAGGGGTCGTCAACAACACGGCTTACATCCTGATAGGGATCGTGATGTGGGTGGCGATGCTCAAATCGGGGGTTCATGCGACACTAGCCGGTGTCGTTTTGGGTCTATTCATTCCTATCAAAAACAACAAGGCAAGTTTTCACGCCCTCGAACACTCGCTCCATGCTCCGGTCAATTTCGTCATTCTGCCACTTTTCGCTTTCGTCAACACAGGCATCGACTTCACGGCTATGAATCTTGGTGACCTCGTTCATCCCATGACGTTAGGCATCGCTTGTGGGCTTTTGGTAGGTAAAACGGTAGGCATCTTTCTTTTCAGTCTCCTAGCGATCCGTCTGGGATTTGGAAAACTCCCGGAGGGGATGGATCACAAGAGACTGTTCGGCCTCTCGATCTTAGGAGGTGTCGGGTTTACGATGAGTCTTTTTATCGGATCGCTAGCCTTCGAATGTAACGGTGATCTCTGTCTCGATACCGTCGATGAACGGTTGGGTATACTTCTTGGCTCTTTTCTAGCGGGCCTTATTGGGTATCTGGTTCTTCGTACCGTTGCAAAGGATGCAACGAAAGGGTAAAACGGCCTTTTTTAGCGCAAAGCTTCGTGGGCCCTCTCGATAAGATCGTGGATACTAAAACGTATGACGGCATCTTCCAACCCGATCAACTTGGGAATCACTTCCAGCAAAAAGTGAAAGAGCCAGAGCATCGGAAAGAAAGCGTAAAGTTCTCGCATGAAACTCTTAAAAGAGTAACGCTTCTTGAGCCACGCCACCGCTTCGGGTCTACCGTGTAACAGTAGGAGTCCTTGGATCGCGAACACGAATCCCCAACAAATATAGGTCAGAATAGACCCTATAACGACCACATATCCCCAAAACTCCATCGAACTCATACCGTCACCTTCAAATCGTAAAGTCTCAGCAACACTTTGGGGTCCGCCTCTTTACCTAGCCATGCACGATAGAGGCGATCCATCGGCTCGCTACCCCCTTTTTCGAGGATATGGCGTCTGTATCCGTCCGTCATCTCCTTTTTGATCCTTCCTTTTTCGAAACAGGCGAAAAAAGCGTCCGCACTCAATACTTCGGCCCATTTGTAACTATAGTAACCAGCAGCATACCCTCCGCCGAAAATATGGGCGAACCCCCATTGAAAACGGTTGTATGCAGGTGGTTTGACGAGAGCGATTCGTTCCCTGATTTCATCCAAGAGTGCTTGAATCTCTTCACCTTGATAGAGTTTTTGGTGAAGTTTGAAATCGAAAAGAGCGAACTCCAATTGTCGCAACATGCCCATCGCCGCCAGGAAATTTTTGCTTCGTTTGATTTTCGTAGCCAAAGTCTGGGGGAGCGCTTCACCCGTCTCGTAATGGCGAGCGAAACGATCGAGTACGACTTTCTCGTAAGCGAAATTTTCCAAAAATTGGGAGGGAAACTCCACCACATCCCATGCTACGCCATGAATACCGCTGACGAAACGTTCCCGGACACGACTGAAAAGATGGTGGATCGCATGGCCCATTTCGTGAAAGAGCGTCACCACGTCATCGTGACGCAGTAGTGAGGGTCCATGATCGGAAGGTGGGAAATTACACGTCACGAAAGCGCTGGCAGGATGTTCCACACCTTCGGGGTCTTCGTGATGCGTCTGCCAATCGTGCATCCAAGCGCCGCCCCGTTTGGACGGCCGAGCTTCCAAATCGAAGTAGATACGTGCGAACGCTTCCTCTCCGTCGACAAGATCGAAAACCCGTACTTTTTCATTGTAGACGGGGGGATGGGACTCTACGAAATCGATACCGAACAGTTCACCGACGAAAGCGAGCATTCCTTCCAAAACTCGCGACTGCTCGAAATAAGGACGCGTCGACTCCTCGTCGAAGTCCAATTCGATCTTTTTAAGCTTTTCGCTGTAATAGGCGATATCGTAACTTTCGAGTTTCTCGACGCCATCGTTCGCTGCCAGTGCTTGGAGACGGGCGACCTCCTCATGGCCCGGTCCTAAAGATGCGTGAGCCAACGTATTCAAAAAGTCGATGACCGACTCGTCGCTTGGTGCCGCTTTGGTCGCCAGGGAAAGCTCGCTGTAGTGGTCGAAACCGAGCAGTTTTGACTTTTCGTCCCGCAATCGCAAAATTTCGTCGATCACCTCTTGGTTGTTCGGCGCACGAGTCACATAGGCTTTATAGATCTTTTCGCGAAGGGATCGGTTGGGGCCGTACGTCATATAGGCCAAATAGCTAGGCATCTGAAGCGTGAACCGCCAGACCTTACGCCCATCTTTTTCCATTTCAGCTTGTCGTAGATCGCTCTCCGGGATGCCTTGCACATCTTCGGGACGCTCCACGATCATTTCGAAGGCGTTGGTCGCATCGAGTAGATTTTGGGAAAAACGATTGCCAAGTTCGCTAAGGCGTAAGTTGATGGCTTCGAGTCGCTCTTTGATCTCGTCGGAAAGATCCACACCGGAGAGTCTAAAGTCCCTCTTCTCTTGGCGTACGACTTCGGACTTGGCCGTCTCATGAGGTTCGATCGCACACATCGCCTCGTACAAAGCTCTATTTTGGGAGACTCGAGTATGAAAACGCGACAGCAAAGGAAGCGAGGCCTCGTAAGCTTGGCGTGTCTTTTCGGAATTCTCCACGCTGTTAAGGTGGGACAATGGCGTGAAGATACGATCGATCTGCTCGAAAATTTCCATATAGGGACGTACGAACGAGTCGTACTCCCTGGGAGCACTCTCCACCAATCGTTCGATCTCTTTTTCGTATCGTTCGAGACTCCGTTTCAACCGGTCGGGAAACGTAGCGTAATCGGGTATTTCAAAGTCGGCAAATTCCATTTCTTTCTCTCCAGGGGCTTGTTTGGTCGAATTATAGTATAATCACCAGAAAATCGAAGAAGGAGCGCGAAATCATGAAAGTTTTGCTGATCAAAGACGTCAAAAGCCTGGGCAAGGCGGGTGAAATCAAAGAGGTCAAAGACGGGTACGGCAAGAATTTCCTCGTCGCCAAAGGATTCGCGAAAGTCGCCACCGACGACGTGATCGCCCAGTGGCGAGAGGAACAAAAACGCAAAGCGGCCCAAGAAGCCGAAGAGATCGCTCGACTCGAAGCGCTCAAAGAGCGACTGGAGAAAGTCAAGCCGGTGATCAAAAAGAAACTGGGGGCCAACGGCTCCCTTTTCGGTGCCATCACCAACCATGACGTCGCCAATGCTTTGGAAGAAATCGGCATCAAAGTCGACAAAAAGCATATCCATCTCGATCACGCCATCAAAGCGACGGGAGAGTATGAAGCCGATGTGAAACTAGGCCACGGCATTCACGCCAAACTCCACTTCGAAGTCGTAGGAGAGTAAAGGGTGTTCGAAGCGACAACGATATTGGCTTTTAGAGCCGACGACTATGCCGTCATCGGCGGTGACGGGCAGGTGACATTCGGCAATGCCGTACTCAAAGGCAACGCCACGAAAATTCGTACCCTCTACAACGGCGAGGTACTGGCCGGTTTTGCCGGTAGTACGGCGGATGCGTTCAATCTGTTCGATATGTTCGAGGGTTATCTACAAAGTCGAAAGGGCGATTTGCTCAAAGCAGTCATCGACTTTTCCAAAGCGTGGCGCAAAGACAAGGTTCTTCGGCGCCTGGAAGCAATGATGATCGTACTCAACAACGACCATATCTTCATACTCAGCGGGACGGGAGATGTCGTCGAACCCGAGGACGGCCGTATCGCGGCGATCGGCAGCGGGGGCAATTTCGCCATTTCCGCGGCCAGGGCTTTGGCGAAACACGCCGATATGGATCCTAAAGCTTTGGTCGAAGAGAGTCTACATATCGCTGCCGATCTGTGTATATACACCAACCATAACATCAAAACATTGGAATTGAAACGATGAGCCAAGCCATAGAAAACATGACGCCTCAAGAGATCGTTGACTATTTGGACAATTACGTCATCGGCCAAACACGAGCCAAACGGACGATCGCAGTCGCTTTGAGAAACCGTTTTCGTAGAATGCAACTACCCAAAGATTTGCAAGAAGAGATCGTTCCAAAAAACATTCTGATGATCGGTTCGACGGGTGTCGGAAAGACCGAAATCGCCAGACGTCTAGCCAAGATGATGGGCTTTCCCTTCGTCAAAGTCGAAGCGAGTAAATATACCGAGGTTGGTTTCGTCGGACGCGATGTCGAATCGATGGTGCGTGATCTAGTCGCCACATCCATCAATCTCGTCACCCAGGAGCAAAAAGCGCTCAAAGCCAAAGATATCGACGCCTATGTCGAAAAGATGATCATCGAAAAACTACTGCCCCCACTGCCAAAAAATGCGCCGGAGCATAAACAACAAGAATACGAAAAGAGTTTCGAAAGAATGCGACAGCGCCTTCTAAGCGGAGAACTCGATCATCTCACGATCGAAGTGGAGATGCCCACACCGCGCATCGAGATGGATAGCGGTATTCCCCCCGAAATGGGTAAGATACAAGAGTCGTTGGCCAAAGTTTTTGGCAGTTTAGGGAAAGAAAACAAAAAAGAGGTCACCGTCAAAGAGGCACGAAAAATCCTCCGGCAAGCGGCCAGTGAACGACTGCTGGACGAAGAACAGATCAAGCAAGAAGCGCTTCGCCGCGCCCAGGAAGGGGGCATCATTTTTCTCGACGAGATCGATAAGATCGCCGTATCGAGCCAACAGAGCGGGAGACAAGATCCCAGCAAGGAAGGGGTCCAGCGCGACCTGCTTCCTATCGTAGAAGGTAGTACCGTCAATACCAAATGGGGGCCTGTGGAGACGGATCACATTCTCTTTATCGCAGCTGGCGCCTTTCACGTCAGCAAACCCAGCGACTTAATCCCTGAACTGCAAGGACGTTTTCCTTTAAGAGTGGAACTTGACTCGCTCACCGAAGAAGCCCTTTACGAAATTCTTACCAAACCGAAAAACTCTCTCATCAAGCAATATCAAGCACTACTCTCGGTGGAAGGAATGGAACTTGCTTTCGAAGAGGAGGCCCTCAAAGCGATCGCCAGATTGAGTTACCAAGCCAATGAACGCACCGAAGATATCGGGGCCAGACGTTTGCATACGGTGATCGAGAAAGTTCTCGAAGAGATCAGTTTCGAGGCCGATACGTACAAAGGGCAAACATTCACGATCACTGCCGATTATGTACACGAAAAACTCGACACCATCGTGGAGGATGAAGATATTGCACGATATATCCTCTGAAAAGTGCCCGACCAAAGCCGGTTTCGTAGCCGCCGTAGGACGTCCCAATGCCGGCAAGAGTTCACTGCTCAATTGGCTGGTGGGCGAAAAACTGGCGATGGTCAGCAAAAAGGCCCAAGCGACCCGAAAACGGATGAATATCATCGTGATGCACGACAACGCCCAAATCATTTTCGTCGATACGCCAGGCATCCATGAGAAGGAACGACTTCTCAACCGTTTTATGCTCCAAGAGGCGATGAAGGCTATCGGAGATTGTGATCTCGTACTTTTCTTGGCACCGGCGAAAGATGGGATCGGACACTACGAAAAGTT
>CAZORY010000046.1:0-11398 GCA_964582435.1 uncultured Campylobacterales bacterium | reverse complement strand
TTTGAGTGGAAGGGAAGAGTTTTTTTTGGAGAAGTAGAATGAATATCTACGTTGGCAACCTGTCTTACCGAATGGACGATGGTGAACTGAGAGAAGTTTTTGAAGCGTATGGCGAAGTCAGCAGCGCGCGTATTATCAACGATCGCGAAACGGGCCGATCCAAAGGGTTCGGTTTCGTCGAAATGCCTGACGACAACGCCGCCAACGAAGCGATAGAAGCCCTCAACGGCAAAGAGGTCGGGGGCCGTAATCTTCGCGTCAACGAAGCGCGTCCTCGCGAGCCTAGAGCGCCACGAGGCGATTTCAACCGATTTTGATCGATCCACCGGCGGCTTTCGCCGCCGGTATAGCATCCAACTTTTCAACGAATGGTGGCCGATTTGAGTGCGGCGGCGAAGGTCCGGCTCGATTCGTCGACTATTCGTTCGAGAGCACGCTCCCATCGACTTTTTTCTTTCCAGCGGGGATTTTTGACACCGCTCAATTTTTCCACCTCCTTTTTCGCCGATTCGATATCTCCGATTTTGTCGATCAGACCGACCTTTTGGGCTTTGGCGGCGATGAAAATTTTGGCATCGGCATAGGTGTGCGAACGGTTGACGTCAAGATGACGGGCCTCGGCGACGTCGGTGACGAACATTCGATAGATATCTTGGACATGGGTTTCGATTTCTCGCCTCTCTTCGGGGGTCCATGCTCTAAAAGGGGTGCCCGCTTCTTTATATTTGCCGGCTTTGACCACCTGAGGTGAGACGCCGATTTTGTTCATCAACGGTCGAATGTTGACCCCCTCCATGATCACACCGATAGAGCCGATCGTGGCGGCCGGATTGGCGAGAATTTCGGTGGCGTGGATGGAGGCGTAGTAGCTGCCGCTCGCCATTGTGCCCGCGGCATAGGCGACGACCGGTTTTTTGGCCCGAAGGCGCTTGAGCGCCAGGCTGATCTCTACGGAAGGAGCGACCGCGCCGCCGGGTGAGTCGACGTAGAAAAGGACGCCTTTGATCGTCGCGTCTCGTGCCATCTTTTCGAGGTTCGACACCGTTTCGCGAGCGTTGACGATGGGGCCTGTGAGTTCGACGACGGCGAGGTTGGGTGGCTTGACCGAGCGGGAGCCGGCCGGCAGGAAAATCAGCAGGAGAATCAACAAGAAAAGAAGGGCTTTGAAATACTTCTGGATGAATTCCAAAAACGCTTGGATAGGTGAAAAAATCTTTTTGAAAAAATCATGCATACTCTTTTCCTCCGATATAGATGCGATGCGCCGAATGGGTATGGAGAATCAGTTGTAGCGGCAACTGTTCCATCGATAGATCGGCAAAAGGGAGACGACATGTGATAAGGTCGGCGAGTCGACCTGGTTCGATACGTCCGATAGGCAGATGGAGCGCTTCGGCCGCCGTGGCCGTCACTGCACCCAAAAGGCGTTGGGCCATCGCTTCCAACGGGGCCTCGTGGTGAAGCATCAGTGCCGCGCGCATCTCGTCCCATAGCGTGAGGCTCGTGTTGGAGCTGAGCCCGTCGGTTCCTACCAGCCACGGGATGTGTCGATCGGAGAGTCGTTCGATCGCAAGCCGTCCGCAAGCAAGCAATCGATTGGAACGGGGGCAGTGGACGATCGTGTGTCCTGCCTCGGCGATGTTGTCCAACAACTTTTCGTCGGCTTGTACGGCATGGGTGAGGAGCGCGGGGCGGTCGAGGTTGTCCAGGAACGCTTGGGGGGTTTGTAGGGGCGAGGATTGTTGTAAAAACTTTTCGAAAAAGGGTTTGAACGGCCCCGTACCCTCTTCTAGCCACATCTTTTCGGCAGGAGATTCCATAAAGTGGGCACTGAGCAAAAGCGTGGCCGTATCTTTCAAGACTTTGCGCATCAGTACGGGATGCACCGAGTAGGGAGCATGGATCGCGACGGCTGGAACGAAACGGTCGCTGGCCGCTTTTTGGGCGGCTTCCAACCGCTGGATGAAGTCGGCGTAGAGGGCATCCACCGCCGCCGGCTGGGAACCGATGATTTCGCTGAAATAGACGACCCGTTGGGGGGAGGCTTGGCAAGCGGTAAGATCGCTTCCCCAGCTACTGACGGCTCCAAACGTCGTGATGCCGCTTTTTAGCATCGCGTCGATTTGACGCTTGTAGCAAGCGGCTCTACACGCTTCCACGAGCTCCTCGCGTCGTGTGATGACGCTTTGCAGCCATGCCATGAAGTCCCCGTACACGAGATGGCCGGTGTTGGCACCGAACTCTAGATGGACGTGTGGATTGATCAGTCCAGGAAGCAAGACTTCGTCCTCTTCCAAACGGATCACGTCGGCGGATGGATAGCGGGTTTCTAGAATTTCGAAAGAGCCCGTCTCCACGATGGCCGTATCGAAAGCGACGGCGACATTCTCTTGGACGTTGCGACCGTCGAAGAGACGACGGGCGACGAGTATCTTCATCGATGGACCTTTTTAGCCCCGATTATGTCAAAAGTAGATAAAATATCCCATAAATTTTTCATCAAAGGAACGTCGTTATGAAAATCACCGTCATTCAAGGCCCCAATCTCAATATGTTGGGTGTCAGGGAGCAGAACATCTATGGCCCTATGAAGTTGGAGCAGATCCACGAGCAGATGCGTGCCTTCGCCCAGCAAAACGGTGTGGAGATCGAATTTTTTCAATCCAACCTCGAAGGGGAATTGGTGGATAAAATCCAGGAGTGTCTGGGGGAGAGCGACGGTATCATCATCAATCCCGCCGCCTATACCCACACCTCCATCGCCATTCGTGACGCCATCGCCGCCGTCGCGTTGCCGGCCGTAGAGGTGCACCTTTCCAATATCCACGCCAGGGAGGAGTTTCGCCACAAAAGCCTCATCGCTCCCGTTTGTGCCGGTCAGATCAGTGGATTCGGCCCTTTCAGTTACCATCTGGCGATGGTGGCGATGCTGCAGATTCTCAACGAAATCAAAGCGATGAAAGAGATGCAAAAGCAGCAGCAAAGCCAACAACAGGCATGAGATGAATTTCATCCTTCGGGACGAAAACGCCGTCTATTACGAATGCGGTTATAGCAACGACAATGCCGTCTACCTTCGTCTAGGTCAGGAGGCGTGGCTCATCACCGACGCCCGCTATACCGTCGAGGCGAAGGAGCGGGTCCGTCAGGCCGAAGTCGTCGAATCCGCCGATCTACTCAAAACGGTGCGCCGACTTCTACGATCGCAGAAGGTGCGTCGATTGGTGTTCGATCCGAAAGAGTGGAGCACCTATGCCCTCGAGAGCCTACGCACCAAAATGCCGCACCTTTATCTCTCCGCCTATCCCGATTTTTCCCATCGTCGGCGTATGATAAAGCGCGACGACGAGATCGCACTGCTGAAAGAAGCCGCGCGATTGGGCCGTGGAGGGTTCGATGCTTTCGCGAAGTACCTTTCGCTCTCGGGCCTCGACAAGCGAGAAAAGCGGCTACACTTCGAAATGAAAGCGCAAATGAGTCGATTCGGTGAATACGATCTCAGCTTCGATCCGATCGTCGCCATCAACGCCAACGCCGCCAAACCCCATGCGTTGGCTACCGACACTCTTTTGAAAGAGGGCGATCTGTTGCTCGTCGATGCGGGTCTGAAATATCGGCGCTACTGTTCCGATCGCACCCGAACCGCTTACGTAGGTGATGAGGTGAATTTCTCGGACGAACAGCGTTTCACCTCACCTAAAATCCAACAAGCCTACGATTTGGTACGTAAAGCTCATGACAGAGCGATCGAAAAGGCCCGTTGCGGGATGACGGGAGCGCAGATCGACGCTTTGGCGAGGGAAGTGATCGAAAAGGGTGGCATGGGAGAGCTTTTCGTCCATTCCACGGGGCATGGGGTCGGACTCGACATTCACGAAATGCCCTACATCGCCAAAAGAAGCACGACCGTGATCGAAGAGGGGATGGTGTTCACGATCGAACCGGGCGTCTATCTGCCGGGAGCGTTCGGTATCCGTATCGAAGATATGGTCGTAATGCGAAACGGCCGGGCGGAAGTGTTGTAGTATGGATCGTTGCAAAGGGTGTGTATGGGTGACGACACGGCGTTTCCCCGCCCTTTTCGATGTCGTGGGGCTGCCTCATCGGGCGATCGTCGGTATCGGGGGCAATCTAGGTGACGTCGCCCGCCGTTTCGATCGTGTCGTGGATTATATGCGCCGAAGTGCCCATGTAAGGGTCCTGGCGACCTCTCCTTTATTACGCAATCCACCTTTTGGCTATCTGGATCAACCCGATTTTCTCAACGGCGTCTTGCTCGTGGAGACCTCTCTTTCACCCTGGGCGCTGATGGATTACATGCTTTGGGTGGAAAAGCGTTTCGGACGGCGACGAAGTTTCAAAAACGCGCCGAGGACACTCGATTTGGATATAATATTTTACGATCGAATGCGTTGGCGTTCGAAGCGGCTGACGTTGCCCCATCCTCACTTTCGAGAAAGGGAGTCGGTGATGTTGCCGATGACGTTGTTGCCGGTGAATTTTTTGACGGGGAGCTTTGTATGAAGTTGATGACCTTTACGGCACCTACACCTGCCCAGGCCCTCAAAGTGGCCCAGAAAGAGTGCGGTGAAGATGCTCTGGTCGTCAGTACCAAACAGATCAGAAAAAAGACGTTGACCCAACCGGCCCTCTACGAAGTGGTCGTGGCGATCGAAGACGCACCCCAAAGGAAGCGAAAAGGGGAAGCGAGACAAGAGAGCAAGAAGGAAAGGTCGCATCCGTCGCACCGCTCGGAGAGCCCCGAAGAGGTACTGGTCAACATTTCCGAAGCGGCCCGCCAGATCTCCGAAATCGCCAACGTCGCCGACGAAAAGCCGTCAGCCTCGCGACGGAAAAAGGCCTCCTTCACTATCGAGGAGGAGCCTGGGAGAGTGGTTTCGGCGATGGAGATGGAGGAGCTCAAAGCGATCAAAGGCGAACTGAGCAAATTGGCCGACAAGGTCAAGCTGATCCAACATATGGTATGGGAAGAGAAAAAGCCTTCCCAACAGATTCCTCCCGAATTTGCCGAAATCTATCGAATCGCCAAAAAGAGCGGGATGGACGAGGGACATCTGGACGAGATCATGCGCCTTACGCTAGAGCATATGCCGTTACAGATGCGCCATTCGAGCGAGACGGTACGCCGTTATTTCAGGACGCTTCTTCGCAAAATGGTGCCGGTGCGCCTGGAGCAACCTCTCGTACCGCCTCAGAAAAAGGTGATGATGTTGGTCGGTCCCACCGGCGTCGGCAAAACCACGACCCTCGCCAAACTGGCTGCGCGTTATGCCTATTTGATGGAGAAAAAGTACAAAGTGGGTATCGTCACCCTCGATACCTACCGTATCGGTGCCGTGGAGCAGTTGATGCAGTACGCCAAGATGATGCGTATCGGTATCGAAGCGGTCGTGGATCCTCCCGAGTTCATCACGGCCCTTCAGACACTTTCGCACATGGATATCATTTTGATCGATACGGTGGGGAGCAGTCAGTACGACAAGGAGAAGATCGACAAACTCCAGCAGTTCCTCGCCTCCAACAACGACGTGGGTATCGACGTCAATTTGGTGTTGGGCGCCCCGACGAAACTGGAGGACTTACGGACGATCTATCGAAATTTCTCCCCGCTAGGGATCGATACCCTTATTTTCACGAAGCTCGACGAAACGAGGGGCTTCGGTAATATCTTCTCGTTGGTCTACGAAACGGAAAAACCGGTCAGTTACCTCTCTGTCGGGCAGGAGGTCCCCGACGATCTGTTGTGTGCCGATAGCGACTATTTGGTGGAGTGTCTCATGGAAGGTGAGGCGAAAAGGGGCACGAAATGAGTACCCAAGCCAAAGGGCTCGAAGCGCTGGTCGCTTCAGGCCAGCAAAGTACCGGCGGAACGCGGGTCGTCGCCGTTACGAGCGGCAAAGGTGGTGTGGGGAAAAGTACATTGAGCGCCAATATCGCCTACGTTCTCTCTCAGCGGGGTTTTCGAGTGGGTATCATGGATGCCGATATCGGGCTGGCCAATTTGGACGTGATGTTCAATGTGAGGGCGGAGAAGAACATTCTTCATGTCTTAAGAGGAGAGGCGACGTTCGAAGAGATCGTCGTGCCCTTGGAGGAGAATCTTTGGTTGATTCCCGGTGAAAGCGGCGACGAGATTCTCAAATTTTCCGACGCCACGATCGTCAGCCGCTTCATGGATGAAGCGCAAGCGCTCGAAAACCTCGACTTTCTGATCATCGATACGGGGGCGGGGATCGGCGATACGATTCAGATGTTTTTACGAGCCGCCGACGACGTGGTCGTCGTGACGGTTCCCGATCCGGCGGCTATCACCGATGCTTATGCGATGGTGAAAGTGATCGGAAAGATAAGAGATGAGATCGCGATGGTGGTCAACCAAGTCAAAAACGAGAAAGAGGGACAGAAGATTTTCGATACGATCCGAAAGGTGGCGCTTGGCAATATCGGAACGTCACCCGAGCTTCATCTTCTCGGATCGGTACGCAGCGATTCTTATGTAGCTCGAAGCGTCAAGCAGCGGATATTGGTCTGCAAAGAGTTGGCCAACATCGCCGCCGCCTCCGATATCGAGGCGATCGCCATACGGCTTGGAGGCAAAAAGGAACGGAAAATGCTTGAGTCCCATAGAGATCGCGGCATCGGCACCTTTTTCAAGAAATTGCTCGGGCAGTTTTGAACGGCCATCGCCATAAAAAGAGGGAGAGTATGCGAGAAGACAACTTCATCGCGTTTTGGACCGTTTTCGGTTTTTTTACAGGGATCGCGGTCGCATTGTGGCGGTGTGGGAGCGCCTTCGATATGCTTTCCGTGGCGGCGGTGACCACCCTCTTTTTCTATCTGATCGCCCATTTGAGCGTGGCTCTTTTCGTCCGTTTCATGGAGTTTGGAAAGATCCATTTCGAAAAAGAGGCTTACGACAGAAAGCTGGATTACTTCTACAATCAATTGCTTCAGCGAGAGTCGGAAATCGATATCAACCGGACCTATTTCGTCGATGAGGGACCGAATACGAAGAGTGGGAGAGAAAAGGGATGATGGCGACGGGATACGACGACCAGATACGTCACTATCAAGACGAGTTGGCGGTACAATATCTGCCGGCGGTGAAAGCGATGGCCTACCGTCTCAAGGAGCGCTTGCCCCGTTCCATCGAATTCGACGATCTCGTCAGTATCGGCGCCGAAGAGCTGATCAAACTGGCAAGACGCTACGACAAAAACCAGAACGACTCCTTTTGGGGATATGGAAAAACCCGGGTGTATGGGGCGATGCTCGATTATCTACGGTCGCTGGATATCGTCAGTCGCGCCAACCGTAAGCTGATCAAGATGATCGACGAAATCATCGCTCAATATATGGACGAACATGGCGTGGAGCCCGAAAACGCCTATATCGCTGAAATCTTGCAAGAGGACGAGCAGAAGATCAAGGAGGTGCGTCGCGTCGCGGCCATTTACAACGTACTTCCTCTCGACGACCAGCTAGAAAGTGAACAAAAAGATACGTTCGACCGGATCGAACAGGAAGAGCTGATCGAAAAGATCATGGAAGTGCTCGAGACGATGCCAAAACGGGATCAACTCATCATGCAGATGTACTATTTCGAAGAGCTCACCTACAAGGAGATCTCGGAGATATTGGACATCACGCCATCTCGGATATCGCAGGTGCACAAGCGTGTCATCACCAAGATCAGAGAGAGTATAGGGTAGGGCATGGCCGATATTCTAAGTCAGGAAGAGATCGACGCACTCCTCGAAGCGGTCGAAGACGAAGGGACGCCCGAAGCGCTGGAGAGCGAAGAGGAGGTTTTCGACCAACGCCAGATCACGCTTTATGATTTCAAGCGCCCTAACCGCGTCAGCAAGGAACAGTTGAGAGCCTTTCGAGGCATTCACGACAAGATGGCCCGTTCCCTCGCTTCGCAAATTTCTTCGGTGATGCGATCGATCGTCGAAATCCAGCTCCATTCGGTGGACCAGATGACCTACGGCGAGTTTCTGATGAGCCTTCCAAGTCCAACCAGTTTCAACGTTTTTTCGATGAAACCTTTGGATGGGAGCGGGATTTTGGAGATCAACCCCTCCATCGCTTTCCCGATGGTGGACCGTCTGCTAGGCGGCACCGGCGAACCCTACGAAACTACCCGTGAATTCACCGACATCGAGCTCAATCTGATGGATTCGATTTTACGTATCATCATGAATACCCTCAAAGAAGCTTGGGCCCCCGTGATCGAGATCTATCCCAACGTCGAATCGAAAGAGTCGAGTCCCAACGTGATTCAGATCGTCGCTCAGAACGAAATCGTCGTGATGGTGGTGATGGAGATCGTTATTGGCCACTCCAGCGGCATGATGAACATTTGTTATCCGGTCATCACCCTCGAGTCGATTCTCAACAAGTTAGGTAGTCGTGACTTTATGCTTACCGAAACGAGTGCCAAAAAGAGCCGTAACAAAGAGCTAAAAGCTCTCGTCGGGGGGGCGCGAGTGACGGTGAACGCTTTTTTGGGGGATGCGCAATTGAGCTTGTTGGAGCTTTTGAATTTGAAAAAAGGGGATATCATCCGCCTCGACCGTCCCGCCGACGATACGGCGGTCATCAATGCGGACGGTAAAGATCGTTTCATCGGAAGGATCGGGTTGCGCCGCTTCAGAAAGTCCTTGGAGGTGACCGAATTGATCGTGGATGAAAAAGACGAGGTCAAGGAGATTTTGCAAGAGATCGAGGAGGAGCGACGGAAACGATTGGCTCGTACGCTGACGGACAACGAAGAGGAGGAGGTCGTCAATGGCTGATTGGGTGGAACTACTGGCGACCGAGGCGGCCGCGACGATCGAAGGTCTGACGGGACAGCGTCCCGAAGTCACTTTCAAGAACAAAGAGGTGATCACCGACATCTCCAACATTATCGCGCCGATGGCCATGGTGACGATCGATGTGTCGGGTGCGATGGAGGGCAAGATGGCGGTCGTCATGTCGCCGACATTGGGTACCGCGTTGTCCGATCTGATGCTAGGAGGCGAAGGGGCGAGCAAGCCGGAGATGGACGCTGACGACCTGGATGCGGTCAAAGAGATCGTCTCCAACATCTTCGGTGGACTCTCTACGGCGATGAAGGCGCAAAAGGAGTTCCCCGATCTCTCTTTCGAAGTGAAAGATATCCGTTTCTACGCGGAAGGGGAAGAGATCGGATTGGATGATTTCCATACCCTTCTTGCCTACAATTTTTCCCTTGGGGTCATCAACGGCATGTTCATGGCGTTGTTGGGGAAGAGCCTGCTTCCGTTGCTTGGCGATGAAGCGTCGTTCCAGAGCGTCGAAGCGGAAGAGATGGCCCAACCTTCGGCGCCATCGTCGTCAGGCGAAGGGATAACCGTCGATCACGGCGAGATGAAAAACATCGGTTTGATTCTGGACGTCAAGCTACCTCTAAGAGTACGTATCGGCAGTAAAAAGATGCTGCTCAAAGATGTCCTTTCCATGGATATCGGATCGGTCATCGAATTGGATCAACTCGCCAACGATCCCCTGGAGATACTCGTGGACGACAAGGTGATCGCGTACGGGGAAGTGGTCATCGTCGATGGAAACTTCGGAGTGCAGATCACCCATATCGGAAGCAAAAAGGATCGATTGGAGACTTTGAAAGGGTAACCGCTAAACGAAAGATCGAACGATAGAGAGCCTACGAATCTCTCATAGTCTCCTTACAAGCAAAAATATAGTATAGTCCCGATATGAAAAAAAGTGATGCAAAAAGGGTCCTCGTCGGTATGAGTGGCGGGGTCGATTCGACCGTCACCGCGAAATTGCTCCAGGATCGTGGGTACGAGGTCGTCGGTGTCTACATGAAGCTTCACGACAAACCAGGCTATCATGAGGCCAATTTCGAGCGGGTCAAGCATGTGGCCGATTTTTTGGGTATCGACGTGGCGATGCTCGATCTTTCCCAAGCGTTCGAAGAGGCGGTGTACACTCCCTTTGTCGAAGGATATCGTCGTGGGCTTACGCCCAATCCCTGTGCCGTGTGCAATCGGCAGATCAAGTTTGGAAAGATGATGGCCTACGCGGACGAAGTGGGTGCGGACTATCTGGCGACGGGTCACTATGTCCGTCACGATGGCACACATATTCTCGAGGCACTCGACAAAAGCAAAGATCAAAGCTATTTTCTCTTCGACATCGACAAGTCGTTGTTGCCTCGATTGATTTTTCCGTTGGGTGAGTGGAAAAAGGAGGATGTCAAAGCCTACGCCGCCGGTATCGACGCCTTGAAAGATTTCGCGACGCAGAAAGAGTCGAGTGAAATTTGCTTCGTGGAGACGACCTACGTGGACGTGCTCAAAAAGCATATGGAAGTGGATATACCTGGCGAAGTGCTCGATACCGAAGGCAACGTGATCGGCCACCACAAAGGTTATATGCACTACACGATCGGCAAGCGCAGGGGCTTTTTCGTTCGGGGTGCCCAAGAACCCCACTACGTCAGTCGAATCATCCCCGAAACCAACCAGATCGTCGTGACGACGAAAGATACGCTGCTGGCACGAAGAATTTTCATCGAACGATGCAATCTACCCGAGGAGACGAGATCGTTACGATGTGACGTGAAGATTCGTTACCGGACCAAACCGATACGCTGTGACGTAGCGATCGGGCCGGATGGCCGCGGTGTCATCGAGCTGCATGAAGCGGTTTACGGGGTGGCGTCGGGCCAGGCGGCCGTTTTTTACGAAGGCGAGAAGCTGTTGGGCGGCGGCTGGATCACGGGTGCCGAATAAACGGACGCGATTTTTTTCCGATATTATCGAAAGTTAGTTCTAAAATGTATCGATAATATCAAAGGAAGAATTATGTATAAAAAGATCATCGTCGCCCTCACGGGGTTGGCGATGCATGTATGGTCAGAAGATTTGGCTTCATTGCTCCAGGCATATCGCGTGGAGGCGGATCTGTCGAAGATCACCCGCAGCGATACGGCAGGCGTCGTGACGATTTTCAAGCGAGACGAGATCGAAAAGATGCAGGCCAGAACTCTCAAGGATCTCCTGAAGCGACTTCCGGTGTTCCTTTATGGTCCCACATCCAACAATCTCTATCTTTTCAGGCGACAGGATGCGAGCATCTTACCAAGTAGCGGGGTGCGAATTTTTCTGAACGATCATGATTTGACCTCCTCTTCTTTCGGAAGCGCCCTACTGATATGGGGAGATATGCCTGTGGAGATTCTCGATCATGTCGAAGTCTATCGCGACGCCTGTTCCATCGAGTACGGGAGCGAAGCGGGTATCGTCATCATCCGGCTCTACACCAAAAGTGCCCAGCGTGACGAAGGTGCCAAATCACGAGGTTACGGAGATACGAAAGGTGG
>CAZORY010000045.1:0-11456 GCA_964582435.1 uncultured Campylobacterales bacterium | reverse complement strand
CGACGGGTTGAGTTTGAAGCCCAAATTGTGGTAGGCCATTTTTTGTAGCGCCTCCTTCAGGGTCGCCGCGCTGCCATCGTGAAAATAGGGTGCGGTCAACACGATGTTTCGTAAAGTAGGCACTTTGTAGACGTTTTTGTCCCGCGGGTCGTGGGTGATCGCGTAACGGTCCGGATAATCCTCCCGCCACGGATAGGGGACGATGATCCCCATTTTTTGGAAGCTGTTGCCCCCGATGTTGATGCCGTTGTGGCAAGTGATGCAACCGAGCGTTTTGAACAGGCGGTACCCTTCCTTTTCCAGCGGGCTCAACGGCGCCTCCCCCCGTAGGTAGCGGTCGAATGTGCAGTTCGGGGTATAAAGCGCCTTTTCGAACTCCGCGATAGCGTCCAACATATCCTCGTATCGGGGAGAACGGCCGTAGATGTAGCGAAATTTCTCGTCGTACCAAGGATTGGTGCGAAGATACTTTTCGATGGCGGAGGGTATCATATCCATCTCGGCCGGATTGTGGATCGGGCCGTTGGCCTGATCTTTGAGGTCTTTGGCCCGACCGTTCCAAAACTGCCTGAAATTGAAGTACGCATTGAAAACGGTGGGGGCGTTGGCGTTGCCTTTGGTGCCGTGGACACCGATGGAGACAGGTCTGGGATCGGCACCACCATGGTCGAAGTCGTGGCAGCTGACACAACTCACCGTCCCGTCAGAGGAGATACGCGGATCCATGAAAAGGAGCTTGCCCAGTGCCGCTTTCTCCTTGTCGTAAGGTACATGCCGGGGGATGGGACGGATCGGTTCGTCCGCCACGACCATCGTCGCCCATGCAAGTAGCGATAAGATCAAAAGAAGGGTGCTCTTTTTTTCCATCATTGGAAAACATTATAGCGAATCTTACTCAAGATAGCCTTTGACGACCGTTGCCGACCAGCGTGAGAAAACGCTTGAGTGCACGTTTTTCACGCCAGCCGAGGCGGTAGTGGATCTTTTTCAAGTAGTCGCGTAGCGCATCGGCCCCGATCCCTCGCTTTCGCGCCTCCTTCACGAGAATACGATGGGGAATCTTGGGGGGATGGGCGAAGAAGCGTGTCGTAAGCCGTTCGAGACGGCCGATGTGACGGGGCGTGGCACACAGGCGGGCGAACACGAAGGGCAACCCCTCTCGCTCTCGCCACGCTTGCGCCAGGTCGATCCCTGCCTCGGGGTTTTCGAGACGGTAACGCAACGCCTTGTCGCCGATGAGTACGCGTCCTTGCAACCCCAACACCTCCGCCAAAGCGTTGGACGTATCCGATTCGGCGTCGGGAACACCTTCGCCCGGCAGCAGCAGGACACTCCACACTTCGCCCTCGGCGACGATACCGAAATCGGTACATCGACACCCTCCGCTGCGCACACTGGAGATGACCGCTGCATCGACACGGCGGGCCCGGAAGGCACGATTGATGGCCGCGGGGACCGATCCTCGCTTCTGCCAAGCCATCTTCTCGGCGCTATGGCGAAGATGGCGTTTGAGAAAAAGATGAAAGGGCAATAGGTTGAGATACTCTATCTTTCCGAAAATCATGAACGCATTATACCCCCTTATGCTATAATCCCACCAAAAACGAATCGAGGAACGAACCATGGTAACCGTCGAATTCCTGGGCCCGATCGGCAAAGAACCGATCCAGGTCGAAGCCGCGACCCTTGCCGAAGTGGCCGAAACGCTCAAAAAAGATCCCGAAATCGCCAAATGGCTTGAAACCTCCGCCGTCGCGATCAACGACACGATGGTGACGACACTGCAGACACCCCTCAAAGAGGGAGATCGTATTTCGCTGCTTCCACCCGTATGCGGGGGCTGAGATGCTGTTGATCTATCAAGGTCCCGTAGATGTGGAAAACTTGTTGGCCCGGTGGTACGGCGCCGAACACAACAAAAACTACGGGGCGATGGTGAATTTCGTCGGCACCGTTCGCGAAGAGGGCGGTATCGAAGCCCTCAGTTTCGATATCTACCGTCCCGTACTGCAAAAATGGTTCGACGGATGGCGCGACAGACTCGCCGAACAAGGGGCTCTCCTGGCAATGGCTCATAGCGAGGGCGACGTACCCGTCCACAAATCCTCCTTCGCGTGTGCCATCTTCAGTCCCAAACGACGGGTGGCTCTCGAAATGCTGGAAGCCTTCGTCGAAGATTTCAAAGCCAACGCACCGATCTGGAAATACGACGTGATCGGCGGACGGAGAGTCTACGCCGCCGAGCGATCCACCCCGATGGCCGGCAGCGGTCTTTTGGCCAAAGGAGAGGTATGATCTCTTTTTTCGAATCGATGACGATGATGGAAGAAGTCGCGGTCACACCCGTCGGGGTACAGAAACGCTACCTCACCGATGCCCTAGGTTATGTCCTGGCCGAAGAAGTTTCGGCCGACCACGATTCGCCCGCCTATCCCACCGCTGCCATGGACGGCTACGCGATTCTCGCCAGCGATCAAGCCAACGGCACGATCGAAGTGATCGGCGACAACGCCGCGGGCACCGACGTCTCGCGGATGCGAGTGACGCCCGGCAAAGCGATCAAAACGTTCACCGGTTCTTTGATGCCTCAAGGGGCCGACACGCTGATTCCGATCGAAAACGTCACCTACGACCGGGGGCGTATCACCATCGACCAACCGGTCCCTCAAGGCTTCTCGGTCCGGCCCGTCGGCGAAAATTACAAAAAAAACGAAATCCTCATACCCAAAGGTACGACGCTAGGATTCGCCGAAATCGGCGTGATGGCAAGCTTGGGCCGAGTCTACGCCAAAGTACGCCAACGCCCTAAAGTCGCGATCCTCGCGACCGGTAGCGAAATATTGGAGCTAGGGGAATGCTCCGACAACCCTGCGCAGATCCGAAGCTCCAACAACTATACGCTCGAAGCGCTCGTCGCACGACACGGCGGCGAAGCGATCCAATTGGGTGCGGTCGGCGACGATCGTCCATCCATCACCCGTGCGATACGAGAAGCGCTCGAAAGCGCCGAGATCGTCGTCACCACCGGCGGCGTCAGCGTGGGCGATTACGACTTCGTCAAAGACGTGGTCCGGGACGAAATGGGTTGTGAAGTGATTTTCAAAGGGGTACGGATCAAGCCGGGCCAACATATCATGGTCGCACAAAAAGGCAACCGTTTCATCGTCGCACTGCCGGGCTTCGCCTACTCCTCGACCGTCACCTTCATCCTCTACGTGCTACCGCTACTCTACCGCCTCCAAGGACGCCGATACGAATTGCCGGTCGTACAGGCCACTCTCAAAGAGCCTTTCGCGCCCAAAACGAAAAACAAGACCGAGTTTCACGCCTGCAACCTCCATCTCGTCGATGGAGAATATTTCTGCGATTTCGAAGGCAAACGCAGTGGCACGAGCGCCATTTTGACCAATCTTCTGGGCGAGTCCGGGCTACTGTGGATCGAGCACGACGAAGGGAAAAAAGAGGCGGGAGAGAGGGTCAGAGTCGTTCGCCTCCGCTAGGAAAACGAACGCTTTGGTAAGTTTCGGGCGATGCCCGAAACTTACGATCTCTTCAAGACCGTTTCGATCACTTCGGCATCGACGATCTCGTTGTCGAATTTGACGACGATGATCTCCTCCGTCTCGTTCACATAGAAGTCGGTCACGCCGTTGACCATTTTCAACGCGTCGATTTTGTCGCGATCGTATTCGGCGAACGGCAAGAAGAGGTTGTCGCGTACCCCGGGGCTTCGCATCGTGGCGATCCATCCGGCCCAAAAAATGCAGACGACCAATACGAAAGTCGCCACGCCGGAAGCGCCCATATGTTGATAGAGCCAGCCGCCGATGGCACCTCCCAAAAAGATACCGACATAGGCGAAGGTGTTGGCCACACCCAAAGCCGCCCCTTTTTGGTGGACTTTGGCGAACTTACTGACGAAGCTTTGAAGCAGCGGTTCGAACATGTTGAACCCGATGAAAAAGAGGGTGGCCCCCACACCGAACCACAAAACCGAATCGCTCCATCCCATCAGGGCGAAACTGGCCGCGACGAAGGCGATGGAGACCAAAAAGACCTCTTTGCCTTTCCCGTACTTCTCACCGAAGACCGCCGCCGGGCCCATCGCGACGATCCCGAAAAAGACGGCGGGAAGATAGACTTTCCAGTAGTGTTCGGGGCCCATCCCGAATTTTTGCTTCATCACGATCGGAATCAGAAAGAAAGCGATCGCCATCGTGGAGCTGTGAAAAAGGAAGGTGATATACATGCGTACAAGATCTTTATCTTTGAAGACATGCTTGATCTTGGCCTCCTCTTCACTGTAACTGTGCACGATTTTAGGCGGCTCGGGGACGGCGGTAAAGAGGATCGCCAGCGCCATCACGGCCAAAATGGCCGTCAGCCAAAAGAGCGCTTTGACACTCCAAAGTCCGCCAATGATCGGTCCGATGATCATCGCCGCCGCGAAACTCATCGCGATCGTCATCCCCATCACCGCCATCGCATGGGCCCGTTGGTCTTCTCGGACATGATCGGCGATCATCGCCGTGACGACCGAACCGATGGCACCGGCCCCTTGCAAAAAGCGCCCCAGCAGCAGGACCCAGATATTGTCGGCCACTGCCGCGACGACCGAACCGGCCGCGAAGATGAGCAGACCGATCAAAAGGGTCTTTTTACGTCCGATACGATCGCTCAAGACCCCGAAAGGCACTTGCAGTACCGCCTGCGTCAACGCGTAGCCGCCCACGGCCACACCGGCCAAAAACGCCGTTCCCCCCGGCAGTTGCAAGGCGTATTGCGAAAGTACCGACAGTACGATGAACAGCCCGAAAAAACGCAACGCCACGATAAGACTGAGTGGCAACGTCTTTTTGACGATCTCTTTCATGGATCGATCCTTATGGTAAAATTTGGCCCCATTATACTCCCCATAACGATAAAAGGCGAAAACGGATGCAAATTATATTGGCGACTTCAAACAAAGGTAAAGTGCGGGAGTTTCAAGAGCTTTTCCGCGAAGATACCGTCATCCCCTTCACCGAATGGCTCGGTCCTCTCTCCATCGAAGAGAACGGCGACACCTTCGCCCAAAACGCCTTGATCAAAGCACGAACGGTTTTCGACGCTCTGGATCGCGAGGGGATTCTCGTCGTCAGCGACGACAGCGGGATCACCGTCCCGGCCTTAAATGGCGAACCCGGCATCTTCAGCGCACGCTACGCCGGTATCGGGGCCAGCGACCGGGACAATCTCGACAAACTGGTCGCCAAACTGCGCGCCGAAGGCTTGTCCGAAGCCCCCGCCTATTACACCGCCGCCATCGCCATCGTCGGCCCCAAAGGCGACTATGTAGTACACGGTTGGATGCATGGTCATGTGGTGGACACACCGCGAGGTCACGGTGGTTTCGGTTACGATCCGATCTTCGTCCCCGAAGGGTACGACCAAACTCTGGGCGAACTCGACCCGGCGATCAAGCGACAGATTTCTCACCGAAGCAAAGCGCTAGATCTCGCCAAGCCGATCATCGAAATGCTCAAACGGTGAGCGAAAAAGCGATCGGCAGGACGCCCGCAAAGCGTCCCAACCTAAACATCGAACGATTATCTTCCGAAGCCATGAACGAAAAGAGGGAACATGCCGAACGATCTTTATCTTGAAACCTTTGTCGAAGACCTCCAAACCGTGTACGACGAAATCTTACGCCGCCAAAAGCGCCTGGGGAGTTATTACGAGTTGCTCGGTACCGGTCATGCCGAAGCCGAGAGCTGGGTCGGCGATTTTTTAAGGCGTCTGGAACTACCCGAAACAAATGAAACACGCATGGCGGCTCTGACACGGCTGATCGGTTTGCGCGACGATGCCCTCACTCAAGTACTCCAAAAAGAGGGGCGCGACGAAGAGGCGGTGATCGAAGCCAAAGAGATCGCTTACAAAATGGTCGCCGATTTCTATCTCAAGCGCCACGAAGCGCTCTTGGCCTGGATCGAAGAGGAGGCACTTCTAACGCCCTTCTATCGTGAAATCCTCAAAGAAGCCCATCGAGTCGGCGAAGCGATGAGCGGTTGGCAAAGTGCTTGGACCGCCCAAATCATCCACGGCGTCAACCGCGAACTCTTCGAACTCTTCGAAGGAGACGAAGAGAAGATTTTCGAAATGCTCGAAAGCGAAAACCTGTTGGACGAGCGCGACAGTGGCCGTGTCGGCGATCGCTGCTATTCGGTACTCAAAAAAACGAAAAAAGGATACAAAGTCCTCCCCTACGCCAAAGCTTTCAGAATGGAAGTGATGGCCGTCGTCGATCGCCTCGAAAACATGAAAGGCGTCTTAAGTACCCTAGAGGACGAAGTCTACGGCCAGAAAGAGGCTTGGTTGGCTTACATCCAAGCCCTCATCGACGCCTTTTCCCATGAAAAGACCGAGGGACTGATCAAAAAGTGGGCCGAGGTGGACAGATGCTGGATGGCGATCACGACACCGATTCAGATCGGCCATCCGCTGGAGTATTACGAAGACCACTACCGCAAAGCGGTGGCGTTGGAGTGGGACGTGCGCCTCGCTTCGCCGCGCCGTATGCGCCAAAGCCATATCGCCGATCGCATCGTCGCGATGGGGGATGCGCTGGCTGGCGAAATGGGGGAAACGGCCAGGGCGCTTCATGATCGATGCACCCATCAGGTGCGCCGTACACAGCTGTACATCGGTATTCCCGCTCTCTTCTACGGCGCCGAGTTCCAAGGTCTTTTTTCCGCCCAAGTCGTTCCCAACGATACGGAAGTGAGCCGCGAACTGGGCAAAAAGATCTTCGCTTTCGCCGACAACGTCCTGGAGAGCAAAAAATCCCGTCCCGTCATGCGCATCGCCCGAGAGATCCTGGGCGACGACTTCATCCGCCATCAACGAGCCATGCTCTTCGAAAACCCGGACCTTTGGCATGAGGTCTACGAAATTACGACGATCGGGCACGAGTACGGACATATCCTCTGGGTGGACGACCGGACGGAGGTGGCGATGAACGCCGGCGGCCACTACAAAAACGTGGAGGAGTTCAAAGCCACCGTCGGCGGGTTGATGGCCTTCTTCATGAATGAAAAGGCCACCCTACGTGAAGAGATTTTGCGGGACACGATCGCTAGAGCCGTAGGGCTGATGAGTTGGCGGGAAACCGGGGAGGTGGAGCCTTACTATGTCGAAGGGTTGCTGCATCTGGATATTCTATTCGAATCGGGAGCGCTCGATTTCGATGGCCAGAGATTGGGCATCGACCTCTCGATGGATGCCTACCGTCGCACCAAAGCCCTCTACCAGGCTCGATATATCCGATTGGTCCACGATTTTTATCTTCCTTGCGAGGATGCCGGTGGATTCTTGAAGAGTTATCTGCAAAAAACGGATGGCATATGGCATGCCAAACAAAACGGGGTCCGCCGCTTCGTCGACCACTATTGGACACGCTATCAGGCCATCGGTCAAGAGACGATGCCTTTCGAAAAAAGTTGATTTCAAAACCATACCATTCGATAAAGAACCCACGTCCGTCACCGGACGGGAGTTTCGCCATCAAAATATCAATAAAATTTAATATTATTGAGAGAAGGAGTCGGTTATTATCGAATACGACTTCTTCCAATTTTACCCAAGGAGAACGACATGAAACGACCGATGGCGCTATTGCTGATCGCTGGGGCATTGATGGCCGGTGAATGTACGTACCGGGTCAAAAATATCGAAGTGGGCTGGGAAGCCTTCAAAACGCCCATGAAAGTCGGCGTCAAGGGGAAATTTGACGCCATCAAACTGACCGCCAAACCGGCCGATACGATCGACGGGCTCCTCGAAGGCTCGAAAGTGACGATCGATACCCGAAGTGTCGATTCGGGCAACAAAGGGCGCGACACCAAACTGGTCACATCCTTTTTCAAAGTCCAAGGTGCCGAATCGATCACCGCTGAAATCGAGAAAATCGACGGTAATATCGCACAGGTGGCGATCACGATGAACGGTGTCACCAAGCGAGTGCCGATGAAGATCGAAAGAGAAGACGATGGCATGAAAATAGCAGCGGAAGGGGTCCTCGACCTAGGAGATTTTAAAATGCTGCCTTCTCTAACGAGCCTTACGAAAGCTTGTTACGACAAGCATCAGGGCAAGACATGGCAAGATGTCGACATCTCGTTTGAAATCGAAACGAAGAAAAAGTGTAAAGATTGAGAGAGGCGCGTCAAAACGCACGAGGATGAGAGTGTGTGGAAGATGGGCGCGAAGGCGCATAAGCGCCCTCTTTTCACCCCTTAGATCGGTAGAACGCGAATGTTGGGATCGAGTTTCTCTTTGAGGACCGATTCGATCGCGTAGAGTGTGCCGGTCGTCGAACTGGCGCAGCCGCTACAAGCGCCCAGATAGCGGATATAGACATCGATATAGTCGCCGTTTTCCTTGATATCGAGCACTTCCATGTTGCCGCCGTCCATGATCAGGTATTGGCGGACGCTTTCGTCGATGACGCTGTCGATCGCTTTGATCTTTTGCACCAGGGTCATCTCTTTGAAAGGTACCTCTTCACCGCTACTTTGTCTCTCGGCCGTCGCTTTGAGCTTCTCCTCTTCCATTTCACGGCGTGTTTCGGCCAAAATATCGACCAGATAGTACTCCCGCTCTTCATGACCGCCCGGCTTGATACAACTTTTACAAAACGCACCCGCTTTGGTGTAGTCGGTGATCTCTTCGACCGTCTTGAGGTCGTTGAGTTTGATCACCTCTTTGATCGTACGCAGGCTCACGCGGGCACATTCACACACGATGATCTCGTCCTCGAAGCTCTCCATATCGACCCCTTTGTACAAGGAAGCCGCTTTTTTGATGACGTCGTAGGCCATGACCGAACAGTGCATCTTCTGAGGCGGTACGGCCGGGGTGTCGGGCTCGTCGCGCATCGCCTTTTCCACATCGATATTGGTGATCTTGACCGCCTCGTCGACCGTCTTGCCTTTACAAAGCTCGACCATCGTATCACTACTGGCGATCGCCGTGCCGCAACCGAAACTCTTGAATTTCGCATCCAAAATTTTATCGGTCTTGGGATCGACGATCCAGTAGAGCCGTACCGCGTCTCCACAGCTTTCGGCCCCGAAGTCGGCGACGATCAATTCGCCGCCTAGACGCTTGGCGTCCTCTTCGGTCAATTCACCCTGGTTTTTGGGGTTGTTCATCAGCTCCTGCACCTTTTGGCTATACTCTTCCCAAATACTTCCACCTATCAAATCACTTTTTGCCATACTATTACTCCTTAGACTTTCTCTTTCATGTTTTCCGGCATATAGGCGTAGGTGCTACTGATACCGCGCAACCGCTCCACCGCCTTTTTGAACTGTTCGATCGTATAATCGATCTCCTCTTCGGTCGTGAATCGACTCAGACTTAGCCGAACCGCCGTATGGGCCAACTCGTTGTCCGCACCGACGGCAACCATGATCGGATTGGCCTCCAAATCTTCACTCGCGCACGCGCTTCCAGTACTCGCGGCGATGCCGGCTCTATTGAGATCCCATAGCATCGCTTCACCTTCGACACCGCGTACCGAGACGAGTACCGTGTTGGGCGTCCGGTTTTCGCGAGGTCCGACGCTGAAAAGATCGGGGATCTCCAACAACGCATCTTCGAGCTTGTCGCGCAGTCTTCTGACATGCTGCTCCTCGAACTTGAGATAGTAGGTGGCCAATTCCATCGCCTTGCCCATACCCACGATGCCGGGAACGTTGAGCGTACCCGATCGTCGTCCTCCCATATGCTCGCCGCCGTGTAGTAGGGACGTGAGAGGATGGCCGCCTCGGATATAGAGCCCACCGACCCCTTTGGGACCATGGAACTTGTGGGCCGAAAAGCTCATGAAATCGACGCCGGCTTTGATGACGTCGACAGGAATCTTACCGACCGCCTGCACGCCGTCGGTATGCAACAAGACCCCTTTTTCTTTACACACTTCGGCGATCTGCTCGATCGGGAAGATCGCACCTGTTTCGTTGTTGGCCCACATGATACTCACCAATGCCGTCTTGTCGGTGATGAAGTCGCGCACCGTATGGGCTTCGACGATACCGTCTTCGTTGACGGGCAGGTAGGTCACGCGTACGCCCTGCTCCTCCAACCATCGGCAGACCGCCGTGATGGAGGGGTGCTCCACTTCGGTAGTGACGATATGATCTTTCTCCCCATTTTTGATAAGGTCGAAATAGACCCCTTTGAGCACCCAGTTGTTGCTTTCGGTCGCACAGGAGGTGACGACGATGTCGTCCTCGTCCCTGGCACCCAAGGCTTCGTACATCTGATCCATCGCTTTACGAAGGGCCGGATGGCTGGCGGTACCGAAATCGTGTAGCGAATTGGGGTTGCCGTAAATCTCGCAAAAATAAGGATCCATCGCCGCTTTGACTTCGGGATCGACCATCGTCGTGGCGTTGTTGTCCAGATAGACTTTCATCATGTTTCACTCCAGAAATTTTAAATAGGACTATTTTTGTCTCATTTGTTCTGGAGGCATATTAAAGCAAGTTTGATTAATTTTAGCTTAATTTAAGGTTGTAGTGGTTTTGGATGATGAAGACGATAATTATACCATAAGCGCTCTTGACCTATAATGGCGCTTTTTCAAAACGCAAGGATTCCAATGTTCGCCCAACTGCTAGAAACCTACTCCGGCGCCAGCGTCAAGAACGACATTCTCTCCGGTGCCGTCGTCGCGGTCGCGCTGGTCCCCGAAGCGATCGCCTTTTCATTGATCGCCGGCGTCAGTCCTCTCGTCGGGCTCTATACCGCTTTCATACTAGGACTCGTCACGGCTCTTTTTGGCGGCAAACCGGGTATGATCAGCGGTGCCACCGGCAGCGTGGCGGTCGTGATGGTCTCTTTGGTGGCCACTCACGGGGTAGAATACCTATTCGTCGCCACGATCCTGGCGGGAGCGATCCAGATCCTCTTCGGACTTTTCAGGCTCGCCAAATTCATTCGGCTGGTCCCCCAACCGGCGATCTTGGGTTTCGTCAACGGCTTGGCCATCGTCATCGCATTGGCCCAACTACCGATGTTCGAAGGCGAAGGTGCGATCATGTACGCCCTGGTCCTCGCGACGATGGCGATCATGGTGTTGCTGCCCAAAATCACCAAAGCGGTCCCGGCGGGCCTGGTCGCCATCATCCTCCTTTCCGCCCTAACGGTCCTGTTCGATCTGGATACCAAACGGGTCGCCGATCTTGGCTCCATCGCCGGCGATCTGCCCGCCTTTCACTGGCCGAGCGTGCCCTTGAATCTGGAGACTTTCAAGATCGTCCTGCCCTACGCCGCCGTCATGGCCGCCGTGGGCCTCATCGAATCGCTGCTGACCCTCTCTGTGCTCGACGAAATGAGCGGCACCAAAGGCAACGCCAACAAAGAGGCCCTCGCCCTGGGGGCGGGCAACGCCACGTGTGGACTCTTCG
>CAZORY010000044.1:0-11729 GCA_964582435.1 uncultured Campylobacterales bacterium | reverse complement strand
GGTGTACCAAGATCGACGGCGGCTCGATTCACGCCCCACTCTCTTTGCGGTAGAGCTGCTGAAAAGCCGGACAGTTTTCGCTCAATTCTTCTTTGTCGCCTCGGCAAACGATCGCACCTTTCTCGAAGACCAAAATCGTATCGGCTCCTTCGATCGTACCGAGTCGGTGTGCGACGATGAAGACGATCAAATCTTGTTTCAATGCGTAGATCGTTGCCATGATCGCCGCTTCGCTTTTGTTGTCCAGGGCGCTCGTCGCCTCGTCGAGGATCAAAATATCAGGTTCTTTGTAGAGGGCCCTGGCGATGGCGATACGCTGGCGTTGACCGCCGGAGAGGTTGGTGCCTCCCTCTTGCAACACCGTGTCGATACCTTCGGGCAGTGCGGCGACATACTCCCATAAATTCGCTTTTTTAAGCGCTTCCACCACTTTGTTCCGATCGGGGGTCATGTCGCCGTAAGCGATATTGGCGACGATCGTATCGGCGGCGATATAGATGCGTTGGGTGACGATGGCGATTCGGGATCGAAGGGATTGCAAATCGATCTCCTTGGCGTCGATACCATTGACGAGGACCCGTCCTTCGGCAGGGTCGTAAAAACGCAATATCAGATTGACCATCGAGCTTTTCCCACCGCCGCTGTCGCCCACCAAACCGATCACTTCCCCTTTTCGAGCGAAGATATCGATATGTTTGAGGGCGATCGTCTCTCCGTAGCGGAGTGTGACGTTTTCGAACGCGATCGTTTCGATACGATCGATTGTCTTGTCGCCGCCGACGATTCGAGGCCGATAGGTGAAGATCTGCTGGATGCGTTCGTGTGCGGCGATCGCATTTTGGAATTTTCCATAAAGATTGGAGAGCCTACGAATCGGGTCGATGAGGAGGGACAAGGCCGTCAGGAAAGAGAAGAACTCTCCGGTCGTCATCGTATGGTGGACCAACACTTCTCGGCCACCGAGAATGATGAAAATGGTGATTGCAATAGCCGCAATCAGTTCCAGGATAGGTGTCAACGCCAACTGGACTTTGACCGTTTTCATGTTGGTTTCGAAGAAAGATCGGTTGTAATCCTCGAAGCGTCGCAATTCGTAGCTTTGGGCGTTGTAGCTCTGAATCATTTCGTAATTGGCGAAGTTTTCACTCAAATGCCTCATCAAATCGGCGCTTTTTTCTTGAGAGACGTGGGAGAGTTTCTTGATTTTTTTGCTCAATACCTCTACCGGCCAGGCCACCATCGGCACGATGATGAGTGTGAAAAGGGCCAGTTTCGGGCTTTGGTAGATCACAACACCCAGCAACACTACCGCCGTGAGCGCTTCGCGGGTGAAGCTGGCCAAATCACTCGATATGGCACCCTGTATGCGGTCGATGTCGGTACGGATTCGGCTCATCAGCTCGCCGCTATGGAACGTGAAATGAAAAGACAAGTCCAGATGCATCATGTGTGAAAGCATACGATCTCGAATCTGTCGGACAATATCCTGACCCACATAGGCCATCGCGTAACTTTGCATATAGGTCCCCAACCCTTTGGCGACGAAAGCGGCGATGATGAATATCGGGACGATATAGAGCATCTGGACATCTTTTTCGATGAAAATTTTGTCCATCAACGGCTTGACCATGTAGGCGATGGCTCCCGTCGCGGCAGAGGTGAGAAGCATGCCGATGACGGCCAGTACGATCTGTTTTTTATACTGTTTGTAAAGGGGTAGATAGGCGAGAATGAATGCCTTCAACGGCGTCCCCCGTTTTTGGGTCCTTTGGCGCTTTGAACCTTGTCGATATAGGCGTAATCGGGCCGAATCGCACGTTTTTGAGGGAGATGTTTCGCCAAAGTCGAGAGGACGGCCTCGAAATCGTCGAAAAGATAGTTGGCCATCGAGCCTGGAATTGGATTGATTTCGTTGAGCATGATTTCACTGCTGGCGAAGAAGAAATCGCAACGCACCAGCGCCCCTTCGAAGATGTTGGCGTAAACCTTTTTGAAAGTCTCTTTCAACTCATCGGCTAGCGTCGGGTCGATATCGGCTTGACCGACGCTTTCGGTGCGAGAAAAGTCGAGATATTTTTGCTCGAAATCGAGAAATTCCCGTTTTTCCGGGCGTTCTATACGCCCGAAAATCCACTCGTCGCCTACTTTGCATCCGGCGACGTTATATTCGACGATTCCCTCGATAAAGGGTTCGATCAGGACCTCTTCGTCGAATTCGAACGCTACGTCCAGTGCGTAATCGAGCGCTTCTTGATCGCGTACGACGCCGACGCCGATGGAACTGCCGAGTCGGCAAGGTTTGACGATGACGGGATAATCGAAATCGATTCTTCTTTCGTCGTCGATGGAAAGTTTTTGGTAATCGACCGTCAAAACTTCTACCCCTTCGGCATAGAGTTTGGTCAGCCATTTGTCGAAACTTACTACCGATCCTTCCAACCTCGGCCCGATATAGGGAATGTCGTAAAAGTCGAGCAACGCCGCGATCGTACCGTCTTCACCTTGTGCTCCATGGACTAGATTGATCACTGTCCCGATGTTTTCCAATCGTTTGGTGCCCCAAAGAGTTTTTTTCTCGAAACCGCCTTTTGTGAGGAAGAGTTTCGGCTCTTTACGGAAAGCACCGGTACTGAAAGTGTCCGATCGCATGTTGTCGGCACCGATTTCGTAGAGCGTGCCGTCTGCATCCAGAAAAAGGAAGTGTGAAACATGATTCAGAACTTTTTTGAGCGCGATCGCACTGACGATACTTATCTCGTGCTCGTAGCTGGCGCCACCGAAAAGTATGGAAAAATTCATCGAAAATCCTTAAAGTTTACTCAGTTTTTTCAAAGCCGCTTTGACCAGTGCTTCGGTACTCTCTTCGTGAATCATGGCGAGAGTCTTTTCGACCGCCTCCTTTTTGAAGCCTAAGCTCTCCAGGGCGAGTTGCGCCTCCTGTTTGGCTTGGCCCACGGCTGTCTTGCCGTCTGAGGCGAGTTCCAAAGAGAAACCACTCAACTCCACCAGGATACGTCCGGCGCTTTTGGGGCCGATGCCAGGGACTTTTTTGAGCATGGAGACATCCTTGGCCTCGACGATTTGTGCAAAGCTTTGTGGGGTGAACGTGGAACAGATGGCCATCGCCACTTTCGGGCCGACTCCGTTGATCTTGATCAACGTATCGAACATCCGCTTCTCGTTGAGATTCAAAAAACCGTAAAGCTGCTGGGCATCTTCTCGCACGATCATCGTCGTATGAAGGGTCACCTCTTCGTTTTTGATGGCGGCGCTGCATTGAAGAGAGACGAAGACTTCGTAGACGACGCCTCCCGATGTCAGAAGGTGAAGGTGGGTCGGTTCTTTTTTGAGAACTTGCCCGACAAGCCCCACGATCATGCGCCGTCCACCTCTCTGACGGCCACTTCATAGCCCTCTTCGTTTTTGACGAGATAGACTACCTGTTTCGATTGCCCAGCAGTCGGTATGTATTCGAGTTTCATCTGGGGTTGGAGAAGATGGAACTCGATCGTCGTATACTCTTTCCATTCGCCAAAGTTGACGATTTCGGCATGGACCACCATGTCCTGATAGGCCAGAAGTCGACTTTCGAGGCCTTCGAGTTTCGTTTGGAGGACGGTCAATTCCCCTCTTTCCGCCTCGATTTTCTCTTTAAGTTTTTGATACTGCTTGATTTTCGCCACGAATGCGGGGCGTGGCGCGATCCCTCGACGCTTCTCTTCCAAAATTTTCTTTTTGAGCGATTCGACGGCCGTTTCGCTTTTGGCTGCCACCTCCTCCTTCTCGGCCATTTTCTCTTTGCGTTTTTCTATCTCTTCCGAGAGGCGCTCCACCTCCTCTTCGAGCGAGACTATTTCATCGTGATAGGCATCGATTTGGGATGGATCGATGATGAGTTTGTTGTTTTCTCCCAACATCTTTTCGATTTCGATACGAGAGACACCGTAGATCTTCGCGTTGGCACCGAGCAGTTTGACCTTTACGTTCATACCTCGTATCTCTCCGCCGATCATTTGGGAGACGACGATCTCCTTACCTTCCGCCACGCCCCCTTCGACTCTCGTGATTTCAGCCTTATCCTTGACCTTCAAGTAACCACGCAGGACATTGATATGGGCCGTGTCGGCGTAGATTTTACTGCTTTGATGGGTTTGGCCGCCGATTCGTACCTCTTCCGCCTTGATGAGGGCGGAGGCTCCGACGTTGCCTTCGACTTTCACTTCCGTCGCTTCGACTTCGACGCCTGTACCGATGGCGTCTTTCATCGTATCTTTTTCGTTGACATGGAGTTTCACTTCCGTTTCCACACCGGCGTCGATCGATCCGGTTTTTTTGAAACTGACTTCATCGATCTCCATTTCGTCTCGAATGTCGTAGGTGTTCTCTTCCAAAACGACGTAGCCGCCCCGTTTGGCACGATAGAGGATTCGACGGTCGTCCTCTTCGATCTCGATGTTGTCACTGACGGAAAATTCGGGCCTTTTGGTCTCTTGAGGTTCTTGGACCGGTACGAACGTCCCCAAACAGTTGCGCCCGGGCGTACCTTTTTGAGGTTTGACGTATTCGATGATCACTTCCCCTTTTTCCACCGCTTGGATGAAGCCACGGCGGGAATGGTCCACCTTGTCGCCCGTCTCTTCGCTCTTTTGTTTCTCTTTATAGTGAAAGATAAGGTCGTCGTCGACGGACGGTTGGGCGGCATAGCAGACGGCTACGTCGAAATGGTGATCTTCACCGAGTATATATTGCCCCTCCACGCGGGCTTTCGCCGCGATATCGTCGAGTTTGTCCGTGATATCGAGATCCCAAAGGCCGATCAATAGACGAGAACGGACCATTTTTTTATGGATGAGATTTTTGATTTTTCCTACGAGATCTTCGCTGTAGCGTACGATCGAACCACTCTTGAGCGTACAGACGATACGGTTTTTTTTACCGTTCGCGGCAATATGTAACATCAGATCGCTCATCCAGTTTTCTTCTTTATGGCGGATGATCTCGATTTCGTAGGTTTGCTTGATGAGAAAATTGGGATTGAGCAGGATTTCAGGCTTGTTGAACTTATCCCAATCGTCCCCCTCCACTTCGATCCATTCGGGCTCCTTGGCATCCATTTTGATGAAGGTTTTGACGCCGATGATACGAATGTCGAGAGCATGAGAGCTGATTTTGTATTTGAGAGCAATCTCTTGCAAAGTCGAAGGCACGTCTTCCGTCGTGACGACGACGGGTGTGAACTCTTGTGACCCCTCCTTGCGTTTTTCGTTTTTTTTGTCACTTTTAAACATTTTGTCGAACAATCCCATACTGCCTCTTTCGCTCTCGTCCGAAATAAAATCTCCTCATTTTAATCAAATTATCGTTAAAATATCATCAACTCGTTCGAAACAATTCTCAAAGGCCCCTTTTTCATGCGTTTTCGCTCCTTTTTCACGACCGGTGCCGGTATTTTGACCTCCCGGATTTTCGGTTTCATTCGGGATCTTCTGATGGCTTCGGTTTTGGGAGCGGGGCTCTTTTCCGATATCTTCTTCGTCGCTTTCAAACTTCCCAATCTTTTCAGGCGGATCTTCGCGGAGGGGGCGTTCGTGCAGAGTTTTCTGCCCACGTTCGTCGTGTCGCGTCACAAAGGTGTGTTCGCCGTCGTCGTACTCTCTCGGTTTTTTCTCTTCTTGATGGCCGTTTCGATACTCGTGACCCTCTTGAGCGCTCCGATCACGAAACTGATCGCCATCGGATTCGACGCCCAAACGGTGGCATCGGCCGCGCCGCTTGTGGCGATCAATTTCTATTATCTCGATTTCATCTTTTTGGTGACGTTTCTGGCCGCATTGCTTCAGTATCGGGAACATTTCGCCACGACGGCGTTCGGCACGACTCTTCTGAACCTTTCGATGATCGGCGCACTCCTTCTTTTCCGTCACGACGAACCGGCGACGATCGTCTATGCCTTAAGCTGGTCGGTGCTTCTTGGCGGTGCGTTGCAACTGCTCCTACATCTTTGGATGATTCGGCGTAAAGGGCTCCATCGTCTGCTGATCGGAGGATTCAGGCACATGTTGGGCAAAAAGAGAGCGGTGACGGAGGACATTCACCGTTTCAGTCGTGCTTTTTTCCCGTCGATTCTAGGTAATTCCACCGCCCAACTCTCCTCGTTCATCGATACTTGGTTGGCCTCTTTTCTTGCGAGTGGATCCATTAGCTATCTCTTTTATGCCAATCGTCTCTTTCAACTGCCGTTGGCACTCTTTGCCACGGCGGCGGCGACCGCTCTGTTTCCCGGCATCACCAAGTTGCTCAAAGTGGAAGAGTACGACGAAGCGAAAAAGCGGACACGGGAGGCTTTCTGGCTCCTTGTCGCATTGCTCGGCGGTGCCGTGGCGGTGACGCTGCTACTCTCCGAAGAGATCGTACGCCTTCTTTTCGAGCGAGGAGCTTTCGGTGCCAGGGATACGATGGAGACGGCGCGTGTTTTGGTGATGTATATCGTAGGCCTCCTACCTTTCGGATTGGCCAAACTCTTCTCCCTTTGGCTCTACGCCACCCACCGCCAGGCGTTGGCGGCCAAAATCGCCGCCCAGTCACTGGGTTGGAATATCCTCTTTTCTTTGGGGCTGATCGTACCGATGGGTGCTTCCGGGTTGGCGCTCGCTAGCTCACTCTCCGGTTTCGCACTTTTCTATCAGAGCCTCAAGGCGGTGGGCCATGGGGTGGTTTTGGATATAATGCGCTCAAAACATGCCCTATACGCCGTGCTTTTCATCGCATCGGCGGCTTTGATAGCGTGGGGGCTCAAGGTGTTCATCGATGGTACTATTTGATTCGGTCCAAAAGAAGAAAGTTCCTTTTTCGCCCATCAGAGACAAAGAGGTACGTATTTACGTCTGCGGTCCTACGGTCTACGACGACGCGCATCTAGGACATGCGCGAAGCGCCGTCGCTTTCGATCTATTGAGAAGGACCTTGACCGCATTGGGTTATCGAGTCACGTTCGTTCGCAACATTACCGACATCGACGACAAAATCATCAAAAAATCTCTCGATACGGGCGAAACGATCGGTGCGATCACCGCGAAATATACGGCAAGGTATCTCCATGAGATGGCCGCTTTGGGCGTATCCGACGCCGACATCTCTCCTCGAGCCACGACGTCGCTGGAAGCGATCGTTTCGATGATCGAAACGTTGCTGGCCAACGGCTGTGCCTATCGAAGCGAAGATGGCACCGTTTGGTTCGATACGTCCAAAGACCCGGACTACTGTTCCCTCTCCCACCGTTGTAGTGAAGAGGATGAGGCGAAAGCGCGTATCGCCCACGAAGAGGGCAAACGCCACCCGAGAGATTTCGCACTTTGGAAAGCGTGCAAAGCGGTGGATGTCTGTTACGACTCCCCCTTCGGCAAGGGACGCCCCGGTTGGCATATCGAATGTTCTGCGATGATCGAAAAGTATTTGGCCTACGAGGGTGAAGAGTACGCCATCGACATTCATGGCGGCGGCGCCGATCTCTTTTTTCCTCACCACGAGAACGAAGCGGCTCAGACGCGATGCGCCACGCACCGAAAATTGGCGAAATATTGGATCCACAACGGTTTCGTGACGATCGAGGGTGAAAAGATGAGTAAAAGCCTGGGCAACAGTTTTTTTCTCAAAGACGCCCTCGAAGTCTACGATGGAGAGGTCTTGCGCTTCTATCTTCTTTCGACCCACTACCGGGCGGATTTCAATTTCAACGAAGAGGACCTGCTGGCCAGTAAAAAACGGCTCGATAGACTCTATCGCCTCAAAAAGCGCCTCTACGGTATCAAACCCGGCACGCCCTCCGCAGCTTTCGAAAATGCGGTATTGACAGCACTCTCGGACGATTTGAACATCTCCAAAGCGCTTGCCGAAGTGGACGAGATGATCTCCCATGCCAACGAACGGCTCGACCGCGATCCGAAAAACAAAACCTTCAAAAAGGAAGTTTCCGCCAATATCGAATGGCTCGACGATGTGTTGGGCATCGGTGCGAAAGATGCTTATCGATATTTTCAGGAAGGCATCGACGACGAAACGATGCGACGGATCGAGTCTCTCGTTTCGCAAAGGGACGAGGCCAAAAAAGCCAGAGATTTCACCCGTGCCGACGCGATACGAAACGAACTGACGCAGATGGGCATCCGAGTGATGGATACACCGACTGGAACCGTATGGGAAAAGGTGGAGTGACGGGTCACTCTTCGCATCCGCATCCGGGCGCTCCTGCGCCCTCCCCCTCCACGAAAGCGGACCAGTCGATCGACGGCATGTTGTGACGTAACGCTTCGTATCTCTCTTTCGAGATCGGTTCGATCGGCATCTGTCGATAGGCTTCTCGTTGACCCGATGGCATCATCGCCACCGATTTGACGACCGGTAAGAAATAGTCGAGCATCCGTGCGATCTCCTTCTCTTCGATTCCTTGGTCGAAAACGATCGTGTTGGAGACCATATTGTCCGCCCATGTGCGTTGAAGCGTCGCCAACAAAGAGAGTTGTTCCCAGGCGTTCACTTCGTGGATAGTACGCCTGTTTTCATAGTGAATAGGAAATTCGAAGACGAGCGTTTTTTCACCATAGATATCACGTTTGTAAGGGACGCCCGTTTCGATGAGAAAGCGGGCGATCGGTTGTTCTTCTCCCACACGAAGGCGTCGAATGGCGTATCGGGCGGGGGGATAGTGCATGCCGGGACTCGTACCGGCTAGCAGGCTGACGGTACCGGAAGGTTTGATGGCCGTCACTTTCAAGGAAGCGGGTATTCCGGACTCCTTGGCCAGCTTTTCGTTCAGCCTTCGTACGGTATCGTAGGTCCGCGACAGTTTCGTTTGCACATATGGCAAGCCTCTTCGCTCGATCCAATCCGCTATCCCGGAGATACTCACGCCGGTGCGACGATTCCGTTCGACGATGGCGTTGGTTTCAGGCCGATGGGTCGGCAGCAACGATACGGTGACGGCGTAGAAGGTCGCGAACGCCACCGCGTCCCAATAACTCTTCTCGTCGAGACATCGGGTCGGAAAAATTTCGGCTAGATTGCAAAGTTCGTATCCTTCGAGCGCGATTTCCCCGCATGGGTTGGTGAGCCACGCCTTGTCGGGTACGGGATCGGCGAATCGGCCATAGCGTTGAATGTTGGTGAGATTGAGAAATCCGGGCTCTCCGTTGCGTCGAACGAGAGAGGCTATTTCAGGGATTCTGTCGTAATCATCGACGTCGCGAAGCAGTACCGAATTGTTGGAAACCCAACCGATCGATCGGCGGTCGGGAAAACGACGATAATCTTTTAGATGTAGGAATGTTTCGTCATCGGCCGAGCCCAAGGCGATCTCCGCGGATCGACGGACGTTGCCCGCGACGACACAGACGCCGATGGCGTTGAAGATGTCGACGACACAGCGGGTCTTGTCGATTTCACCCAGACAATAAGCGTCCATCGTTTTTTCGACTCGTTCATGCAGTTCCTGTAACGGCTTAGGTCCCGAGGCCGTGCCTCCGAATCCTCGAATCGGTGTGCCGGCCGGTCGAATAAGTCGGTAATCGAAGCGGACCCACGGACCATCGTCGCAATAGGCGGCGAGCATTTTTCGAAGCGAAGCGACCCATCCCTCCCGGCTATCGGGTACGAGGAAGGTTTCCGGTGAACGCTTGTCGGGCATGACGGCACGGCCGGACCAAGCCGTATTGAAACCGACACCGACACCCAGCATCAACATATCCATCGCCCAATCGGCGGCAGCGACCAAGTCGATCGTATCCACTGCCCCACAGTTGTAAAGGGCGGCACTCCCTCGCTCGTAGACAAATTCGGTACCCATCGCCCAAAGACCCCTGCCCGGCGGTAGCCAATGCATCTCGAAACAGCTCGCGGCCATTCGTTGGGCGAAATTTTGCCAACGCTCATCGTCCCATGCCAAACCGCTGTTTCGATAATGTTGTTTACGGATCGAGAGCGTTCCCTCCACCACTCGCATCACGGTATCGGCCCACGCTTCTCTCCCCCCACTCTCTTTTCGGCGACTGTAGGTACGGTAGTAGATCACTTCGCCAAAGCCGTCGAATCCGAAAGAGGCGCTTTTGCGACGTAACGCTTTTTTGAAGTCTTCGTCCAGTTTGAAGCGTTCGGTGACGAACATGTTCCGATCCTTGGCACTTTGTGGTAGGATGTGACTATTGTATCAAATTCGACCGGCCTCGATCGGTCGCCAGATTTGGAGATGGGGCGACCTTTGGTTTTAACTCAATGTTTGGTACTTTTTGAGTATAATCGAAGCCAATTTCGTAGAATGGACCCTGTTTCGATGATCGATTATGAAAAAATAAAATCGTTGCTTTTCAAACTGGACCCTGAAACCGCTCATCATCTTGCGATGACGGGGCTTCGGATCGTGGACGCATTCCCCGGTATTCTTTCGCCTTGGCAAGAGAAACTGGTGGTCGAGGACGATCGGCTTAGCCAGCGTATTTTCGGCGTTACGTTCCCCAATCCCGTCGGTCTCGCCGCAGGTTTCGACAAAGACGGCGTCGCGATTCGAGCGATGCGGGCCCTGGGCTTTGGTTATACGGAAGTCGGGACCGTCACACCCCGTCCCCAACCGGGTAATCCACGCCCCAGACTCTGGCGTCACGTTCACGAAGAGGCGTTGCAAAACGCGATGGGCTTCAACAACGAAGGGGCCGCGCACCTGAAGCGACGATTGGAGCGTCTCTACCCTTACGAGATTCCCATCGGCGTCAATATCGGCAAGAACAAGACGACGCCGGAGACCGATGCGCTGGAGGATTATCGCTTCGGGATCGAAACGTTCAAAAATCTATGCGATTATCTGGTCGTCAACATCTCTTCTCCCAACACGCCGGGATTGAGAGATCTGCAAAACGAAGTCTTCATCGATGCACTCTTTCAAATGGCGACGCAACTGACGGACAAACCGGTATTTCTCAAAATCGCTCCCGATATGTCGCCTTCACAAGCCGTCGACCTTTGTACCAAAGCCATCGAAGCGGGTGCGCGAGGTATCATCGCCACCAATACCAGTGTCGACTACAAGCTGGTCAGATATCCTCTCGATCGTGGAGGGATCAGCGGTCGGCCGATCCGGGAAAAAAGTTTCGCGATCTTCGAAGCGGTCGCCAAAGAGCTCTACGGCCATACGACACTCATCAGTGTGGGTGGTATCGATAGCGGGGCCGAAGCTTTCCGGCGCCTCAAGGCGGGCGCGAGCCTCGTGCAAGTGCTCACCGGCTTCATCTATCGTGGGCCTATGCTGGCGGCGACGATCAACCGCACGCTTTTGCACCTGATGGAGCGTGAGGGCTTCACCGACATTTCCGAAGTGATAGGAGCGGACCGCCGATGAAACGTTTTTTGAAGTTTTTCATTTTTCATTTTTCATTTTTCATTTTTTCGACAGGAGTTTTGATGGCAAGTAGCCTTCCCAAACACTATACCCAAACCCTAAAAAACGGTTTGCAGATCGTCGTGATTCCGTTGCAAAACGGCAGTGGCGTCATCACGACCGACATCTTCTACAAAGTCGGCAGTCGTAACGAAGTGATGGGCAAAAGTGGTATCGCCCACATGCTCGAGCATATGAACTTCAAATCGACCAAACATATGAAAGCGGGCGAATTCGACAAAATCGTCAAGCGGATGGGAGCGGTGGACAACGCCTCGACGGGATTCGACTACACCCACTACTTCATCAA
>CAZORY010000043.1:0-11828 GCA_964582435.1 uncultured Campylobacterales bacterium | reverse complement strand
TCGGCCCATCGCGGCGCTTCGAGATATTCACGCCCCTCGTTGATGAACCAGATCGTCGATTCGTTACCGGCACCGACTTGAATGAACAAAAAGACCAAGACGACGACGGTCACGGCAGCCGTCAACACCCAAAAGGCCAACTTACCGAGACCTATCGCGACGGCCTCTTCACCCGTTTCGTCGGGAATCATATAATAGACCGCCCCGATCATCGCATAGAGCATCCAGACGACTAGCGCGTTGATATGGAGCATTCTTGCGACACTGAAATCGAGCGTTTCGAACAAAAATCCGGGATAGAGAAACTGAATCGCCGCGACGAGACCGAAAAGCAACTGTGCACCGAAAAGTACCAGCGCCACGCGGAAATAGTTCATCGCCAGTTTTTGCGATTCGTACTTCAAATGGGCACTAGAAAGCATGCGTACCTCCTTCTATACGTTTGGCAGACTGCGAGAAGTTGCGCGGGAAGCCGTTGGTATCGATGGCACTCATATGTTTGAGAAACGCCACCAATGCCACCGCTTCATCCTTCGTGATTCCAAGATTGGGCATCATTCGTGCATGGGTGGGATATTGATCGGGATGTTGCAAGAAAGCGGCCATCGCCTCCTCTTTCGTCTCTTTACCCGTGATGCCCGTCATCGTACCGTCGTTCCATTTCGGATCGAGCCACGCTTTGGTCAGATCGGGTGCATAGTACGATCCGTTGCCAAGCAGCGTATGGCAATCCATACAGTTTTTGGCTTGTACCGTCAATTTACCCTTGTGCAGCAGCGCCGCCGCTTCTTCGTTGCTCCACTCTTTACCGAAGAATGGTTCTTTTTTACCGATGACCGGCACTTCATGTCCACGCTTTTCATCGAACTTGTAATCGATGTGATAATTGATGACGGAAGCGGCCGGAATCCTGCGTGTGATCCCTTTGGCCAACTCCTCGTCCGTTCCCATTCTGATCTGGCTCATCGTATCGAAGGTCAGCCAGATCAGCAATACGGTCGCTACGCCGGTGACCCACGCCGCCGAACGACGCCAGAACGGAATGCTCGTCCAGACGGATGCATGCTTCTTGCTCATCTCTCCTCCTTTTTAATTTGGTGTTCGACGCTCTTCGGCCGATTCGTAGCGCTTCTCCGACTCTTCCACAAGATAGAAGTAAAGATGAGGGGCGAATAGATAGATGATCATCGCCACCGTCAATACCTTGAGGGTGAAGTCACTGCTATGAATACGTACCGATAGATCGTACAAACTATACGCCTGCAGTACCCAGAACGCATATCCCAAAGGCTGCCATCTTTTGGAAACGAAACCCATTTTTGACAGGGTGATCAACGCCGCGTATCCGACGCCGAATAGTAGCACCAACGTCGCCATCACGAAGATTCCGAGAAAATCGCCGGGCGCTAACTGCGGCATGTTGATAACAGACTCCATGACACTCCTTTGAGAGTTTGGATTTTAAGAATCCATACTATATGCCCTGGATAAGGCATGAAGCTATTATGGCAATTTTTCACCATCTTGCGATTGACCATCATCAAGAAAAGAGAGGCTTTTTTGAAATTCGTCGTCTATATCGTAAAATTTATTGGAAGTATGCGGCTTGGAAAGTCGCCATGTCGATCGAAGGACGTACAAGGGAAGGCAAATGGATGCGCCGGAGACTATCGCTCCATACCGAGGCATGACGGAATATACGAAAACTCCGGGCGGAGGGGAATCTCACTCCCGATGAAGGTTCACTTTTCGATAGACGACACAGCGGGCCGAAAAGAAGGGGCGAACGTAGTTGTCGTTGACGAAATCGTCCCCTTCGAGTCGCCATCCAAGGGATTTTCGTATGATGATCGATTGCGCACCCTGACGAATGAGACGACTTTCGCAAATGACCGGTTTCCCCTCTTCGAAAGCCTTTTTGACGGCGGCCATTCTCGAAGTGGTCACCCAATAGTGGGCTCCGATAGCGAGTGCTAGAAACGATCCGACGATGGTCAAACCCTTTTTGACGGCGCCTTTGCCCATCATTGGACGCGTCGTCACGAAAAGTGTCACGAGCAAAACGATCGCGGCCAAAATCAGATACGCACCTTCGATGTAGAAAAATTTTTCCATTTTTCAACCTTTTCGAAATAGGATAATCATAGCGAAATAGCAACCAATATCATTGATCCTCATCAAACGGAAAGGTTATAATTTTCTTTTCAGTCATATCGGCCTATACTACGAGACGCTTTGTCTGAGATACGGACACTCGTTGAAGGAAGGGAAAGGTCATGGATCTGGTACTCACACTGGTTTTCAGCATCGTGATGCTTTTTTTCATGATATTTCCTGCCATGAAAATCACCGAGTGGCTCGACCGTCGATTTGACATACCCGAAAAACTCTATACTCCGCTGATGCTTACGATCGTCTTGCTGTTGTCGCTAGGCATCGGCCTTTTTTTGAAATTCGCTTGATGGATGGACTATGCCGACTTCGGAAATGATGCAAAAACTAAGGAATTTCTACCTTTTCAGACACTTGAGCGACGAACAGTTCGAACGACTCGAAAAGATCTCCAGCGTGACCGAATACAAAAAAGGCACGATTCTCTTTTTCGAAGGCGACGAACCCAAACATCTGATCCTTCTGATCGACGGTATCTTGCAAGTCTACAAAACCGATCAGAAAGGCAACAAAGTGATTTTGCATCACTTTTTTCCGATCGATATCATCGCCGAAATCGTCAACCTCGAACACATGCGCTACCCCGCTTCGGCCGAGTTCGAAACGGATGGTAAGGCTTTGGTCATCAATTACGACGCTTTCGAAAAAGAGTTTCTCAAAAAGCCGGACGTCGCTTTCGCTTTCATTCGATCCCTCAGCAAAAAAATCAAATATCTCGAAAACGTGATCGCTACCAACATGGTCATGAACTCCACCGCGCGTGTCGCCAAATTCATCTGTGAGCATGGTCATGAAATCGCTTCGCTGAAAAAGAGCATGATCGCCGCCGATTTGAATATGACACCCGAAACTCTTTCTCGAATCCTCAAAAAACTCTCCACACTCGGTCTCATCGAAAAACGAAAAGATGAAATCGTCATCCTCGACAAAGAGGGGTTGGAGACCTTCTACCTCTGATCATCCCCAACGATCGATGAATTCCTTTTTATATCTCCATCAATTTCTTTGACCAAAATCAACCACATTTCAGCCCGGCTCCTGTACAATGTCTTTGTGTCGGAATCCTAGTGCCCAGAGTCAAGGTGTTTTTAATCTTTAAAACTCTTCTCTCTGGGCGCCTTGCGATTCCGGAAACGTGCAAATCTATCAGGAGGTAAACATGTCCAAGATGTCACGACGCGACTTCCTCAAAAGCGCGGCAGCCGCAGCGGCAGCCGGTGCGGTGGGAGTCTCCGTTCCCCAGGAAGTAGAAGCCAAAGCCAACGCTGCCGAAGCCGGCTGGCGATGGGACAAAGCGGTCTGCCGATTCTGCGGTACCGGCTGCGGTATCATGGTCGCGACCAAAGACGGAAAGATCGTCGCGGTCAAAGGCGACCCGGCCGCACCCGTCAACCGTGGTCTTAACTGTATCAAAGGCTACTTCAACGCCAAAATCATGTACGGCGCCGACCGTCTGACCACGCCTCTTTTGCGGATGGACGACAACGGCAATTTCGACAAGCACGGCAAATTCCGTCCCGTCAGTTGGAAACGCGCTTTCGACGAGATGGAAAAGCATATCCGCAAAGCGCTCAAAGAGGGCGGCCCCGAAGCGGTGGCGGTCTTCGGATCGGGACAGTACACGATCCAAGAAGGTTACGCCGCCTCCAAAATGATGAAGGCCGGTTTCCGCTCCAACGCGATCGATCCCAACGCTCGCCACTGTATGGCTTCGGCGGTCGTCGGCTTCTATCAAACTTTCGGTATCGACGAGCCCTCCGGTTGCTACGACGATATCGAAATCACCGACACGATCGTCAGCTGGGGATCGAACATGGCGGAAATGCACCCGATCCTCTGGGCACGCGTCACCGACCGCAAACTCTCCGATCCCAAACGCGTCGTCGTCGTCAATATGTCGACCTATCGCACCAGAAGTTCCGACATCGCCGACATGGAGATCATCTTCCGACCCGGTTCCGACCTGGCGATGTGGAACTATATCGCTCGTGAAATCGTCTACAACCATCCAGAAGCTCTCGATTGGGACTTCGTCAAAAAACACTGTATCTTCGCGACCGGTTTCGTCGAAACGGGCTATGGTATGCGTATGCCCGACGAAGCGAAGAAACTGGGTTACAGCGACAAAGAGCTAGAGACCATCAAACAAGAAGCCAGCCATACGGTCAGCGAACGAGAAGCCCCAGGTCTCGCCCCCCTAGGCTACAAAAAGGGCGATACGATGAAGATGGTCCATCGCGGCCACGCGTTGGGTCATTGGGAGATCAGCTTCGAAGAGTTCAAAAAAGGTCTCGAACCCTATACACTCGATTATGTCGCCAGCGTCGCCAAAGGCGATCCGGACGAAGATATCGAAACCTTCAAGAAAAAACTGAAAAGACTCGCCGATCTTTACATCGACAAAGATCGTAAAATGGTCAGCTTCTGGACGATGGGCATGAACCAGCATTACCGTGGTTCGTGGGTCAACGAACAATCCTACATGGTCCATTTCCTCCTCGGAAAACAGGCCAAACCAGGCAGCGGCGCCTACTCACTCACCGGACAACCCTCCGCGTGCGGTACGGCCCGCGAAGTCGGTACCTTCACCCACCGTCTGCCCGCCGATATGCTGGTCAAAATCCCCAAACACCGTGCGATCGCTGAAAAAATATGGCGTCTGCCAAAAGGAACGATCAACCCCGTCGGCAACCAACACATCGTCAAGATTCAACGCCAGATCGAAGACGGCAAAATCAAATTCGCATGGGTCAATGTCTGTAACGCTTTCCAAGATACCGCCAATGCCAACCACTGGATCAAAGCGGCGCGAGAAAAAGATTGCTTCATCGTCACTTCCGACGGCTATCCGGGTATCTCGGCCAAAGTTTCCGACCTGGTGCTTCCTTCGGCGATGATCTACGAAAAATGGGGTTCCTACGGTAACGCCGAGCGGCGCACACAGCACTGGCGACAACAGGTCGTACCCGTCGGCGAAGCGATGAGCGATACCTGGCAATGGGTCGAACTCTCCAAACGTTTCACCGTCAAAGACCTGTGGGGCGAAGCACCGATCGCCAACGGCAAGAAAAAACTGCCGAGCGTCATCGAAGAGGCCAAGAAGATGGGATACAACGAAGACACGACGATGTTCGAAATCCTCTTCGCCAACGACTACTATCGCAGTTTCAAAGCCGACGATCCGATCGGTGAAGGGTTCGACAACTCCGAAGTCTTCGGCGACCATCGAAACGTTGTCGGCAGTGACGGCAAAGTCTTCAAAGGGTATGGCTTCTTTATCCAAAAAGCGCTCTGGGAAGAGTATCGCAAGTTCGGTGAAGGCCATGGTCACGACTTGGCGGATTTCGATACCTACCATCGCGTACGCGGTCTGCGCTGGCCTGTCGTCAACGGCAAAGACACCCCCTGGCGTTTCAACGTCAAATACGATCCTTATGCGCGTAAATGGGCCAAACCGGGCGAAGAGTTCTGTTTCTACGGTCCGCTGCTCAAAACGATCAAACGGGGTAATCTCAAAAAGATCGATCCAAGCAAAGGCAAAATCCATCTGCCCAACAAAGCGAAGATCTTCTTCCGACCCTACATGGATCCGACCGAACAACCGGACAACGAATACGATACGTGGCTGTGTACGGGACGGGTGATCGAACATTGGCACTCCGGTACGATGACGATGCGCGTTCCCGAACTTTTCCGTGCGATGCCCGAAGCTTTGTGCTACATGAATCCCAAAGATGCACAAAAACGTGGACTCAAAGACGGCGATCTGGTCTGGATCGAAAGCCGACGCGGCAAAGTCAAAGCCCATATCCAAACGCGTGGACGTAACCGACCGCCTAGAGGTTTGGTCTTCGTGCCTTGGTTCGACGAACGCGTCTTCATCAACAAAGTGTGCCTCGACCACACATGTCCGATGTCCAAACAGACCGACTACAAAAAGTGTGCGGTCAAGATTTACAAAGCGTAAACGCGTAGGGGCTTCGGCCCCTTTCAAAACATACTAAAAAAGGTGGATAGAGTCTTTGAACACTCAACATCCTAAAAAAGAGACCAAAACCAAAATCAGCGATCGGCGCAGGTTTCTGACGATCATGGCCCAAAGTGTCGGTCTATCGGCACTAGGTGGCATTATGTGGATCGGCTACGTCGAAGAGGCCAAATCCGCACCACTGACATTGCGGCCTCCCGGTGCGTTACCTGAAAACGATTTCTTGCGCACCTGCATCAAGTGTGGGCAATGCGCGGAAGCGTGTCCGTACGACACCCTGATCATGGCGAAACCGGGCGACAATGTCCCGATGGGAACGCCCTACTTTATACCAAGGGACGTACCGTGCTATATGTGCACGGATATCCCCTGCGTGCCCGTCTGTCCGACCGAAGCGTTGGATCAAAAAAGCGTCAGTAGCGTCAAAGATGGCAAAGAGGTCCTGGATATCAATAAAGCCCGCATGGGGATCGCCATCGTCGATCACGAATCGTGTATCGCCTATTGGGGGATCCAATGCGATGCTTGCTATCGGGCCTGCCCCGTCTTAGGACAAGCGCTGACGATCGAATTCATCCGGAACGAACGCACCGGCAAACACGCCAAACTGGTCCCCGTGGTCCATGCCGACCACTGCACCGGATGCGGCCTCTGTGAGCACGCCTGCGTGACGGAAAAACCGGCCATCATCGTGTTGCCGCGAGAGGTGGCGATGGGTAAACCGGGCGACTATTACGTCAAAGGATGGAGCCAAAAGGATCAAGAGCGTATCAAGCAACGAAACCTGAAGAAACTGCGCACCCAAACCGGTATCAACAAACGCTCGGCGATCGACGCACTCAATGCCGGCGACGAGGAGCTTTTCGGTGAATAAGCTTTATAAAATGCGATATCTCATCGCGCGACGATTCACACAGATAGGGCTTCTGTTTCTCTACTTCGCCGGTAACGCGTGGGGATGGTCGATCCTCAAAGGGACACTCAGCTCGTCGCTACTGTTCGATAAGATACCGCTAGCCGATCCCTTCGCAGTGCTTCAGATGCTCAGTGCCGGCGCTCTGCTTGGCGCCAACGTACTGGTCGGCGCCGCCATCATCGTCCTTTTTTACGGGATCGTGGGCGGCCGGGCGTTTTGCAGCTGGGTGTGTCCAGTGAATATGATCACCGATCTGGCCAATTGGCTAAGACGTATCCTGCTACTCGATAAGGTCGAGCGCAAAGTATGGGTGAGCCGCAAAGCTCGCTACTGGGTACTTGGTCTTTCACTGATCGTCTCGGCCATTACGGGCTTGGCGGCCTTCGAGCTCGTCAGTCCGATCACGATCTTCAACCGAGGCGTGATTTTCGGTATGGGTATGGCATGGGGTGTACTCGCGGCCATCTTTTTGTTCGACCTCTTCGGAGTCAAAAACGGATGGTGCGGCCACATCTGCCCATTGGGAGGCTTCTATTCGCTGATCGGTCGATATAGTCTGATCCGCGTTCGTCACGACGAGCCCAACTGTACGTTGTGCATGAAATGCAAAGAGGTGTGCCCTGAAACGCAAGTGCTCTACATGATCGGTAAAAAGAGTCAGATCGTCGATATGGGAGAGTGTGTCAACTGCGCCCGCTGCATCGAAGTTTGCGACGACGATGCGTTAGGATTTAGTCTCAGAAATTTCGCAACGACAAAAGCCAAAGGAGTAACACAATGAAACGATTGATCACTACAGCGCTTTCGGCGGCCCTGGTGCTTACATTGAGTGCCTGCGCCGACAAAGGCAGTCAAGGAAGTTCCGTCAAAATCGATGAGCAAGAGCTCAACAGCAACCACTCACCTATCGTGACTGAAGAGGAGCTTGGACTACGGAAAGAGAATCTCTATACGGAAGATACGAAACCGGTCAAAGCGGTCTATACCAAAGCCGCACCAGGAACGGCCAAACGATTCGACCGTTCCTACATGAACGCCCCGCCGCTCATTCCCCATAGCGTCGACGGTCTCGTGCCGATTACCAAAAACAACAACGCGTGTCTCGGCTGTCACCTGCCAAGCGTCGCCAAGAGTGTGGGCGCCACGCCGATTCCGCCCACGCATTTCATGGATTTCAGAACCCAGAAAAAACTGGGACATTTGGCCGAACAGCGCTATAACTGTACTCAGTGTCACGTCCCCCAAGCCAAAGTGCAACCCCTGGTCAAAAACAATTTTACCCCCGATTTCCCCGATCCTGCTCTCAAACACAAGTCGGATCTCATCGACGTCCTCAACGAAGGAGTCAAATAAGATGGTCGATCCTAAGAGACGAGGTTTGCTAACCTCGATCTCTTCGGCCATCCATGGCACAAAAGGCGAAGGAACGTTCATCCTTCGCCCACCTTACAATGCCGATCCAACGCTTTTTCAGACGATTTGTCCAACATGTGAGACAAAAGCGTGTGTAAAAGCGTGTGAAGAGCGTATCATACTGATCGACGAAAAGGGTGCGCCGACCCTGACGTTCAAAGCGCGTGGTTGTACGTTTTGCGATGCATGCGCCACCGCTTGCGAAGCCGATGTTTTAAGCGACACATCGTTACAATACATCCCGACCGAGGTAACGATCGATCCCTTACGATGCGTGGCATGGCATGATGTCGTCTGCACCAGTTGTAAAGATCCTTGCTTGGATGATGCGATCCGATTTCTTGGCCTCTTTCGCCCGGAGATCGACGATTCTCGTTGCACAGGATGCGGATGGTGTGCCGGTGTCTGCCCATCTGACGCCATCCAATTTTCGGCACCGAAAAACGACCGAAAGGTTTGAGATGAAACACTTTCTAATATTATCCATGGCTTTTCTTGTTCTTTTTGCCCAAGCGGCACTCGAACCGGCCGAGAAAATCACGACCGTGGGAAATATCGTCGATCTCTCCCTAGTCGGTTCATCGATCTATGTCGGTACCGATGCCGGTAGATTGGAAGTTTTCGATATTCACGACGGCAAACTGCACCGAACGATCACTTTTGGAAAAATTCATGACTTTATGGACGACCTGGTCGATCCTAAAGTGCTTAGCGTCGATGCAACCCCAAAAGGTGATCGTCTCATCATGCTCGTGCAACGAGAAGGTGGCGATCGGGCCCTGTACCTAGAAGAGAATGGAAAACAACGATTACTTTTGGATGCCAAAAAAAGCGGTTTGCAAATCCGAAAGGTCCGTTTCATCGATTCACGGGATCTGCTTTTCTCCACGATCAGTAACGAACTCGTCCGTTACCGTATCGACCAAAACAAAATCGTATGGCGCCGACAACTCAGCCTCTCGACCTTTTCCGATTTCGTTTTTTCACCCGATCGTACAAAGGTTGCAAGCACCGACGAATCGGGAATCGTCCATCTCGTCGATCTTGCTACGGGTAAAATGATCGAAAATCTGGACAAAGGCAACAAAGACAACGTTTTTCAACTCGACTACAAAAACGAACATATCATCGCTTGTGGTCAGGACCGACGTGCCGCTCTTTACGATTTGACCACACCCGACTCACCCTATATCTATCGTAGCGATTTCATGATCTACAGTTGTGCCCTCGATCAAAAGGCACGTCAAAGCGCCTTCTCGATCGACGATGCCAGTGATATCGGACTTTTCGACAACACGACACACACGCAAAAAGCGATTTTACGTGGACACCATATCACCCCTGCTTTCATTATCTTTTTGAGCGAGCATCGACTGATGAGTGCCGATGAAGGCAACACAATACTTTTTTGGAGGTTACCATGAACATTTCAAGCATCGTCGTCCAAGTACGGCAAGATTACGTCGACGAAGTCGTCGAAGCACTCAAAGCGGCCGACTTTTGCGACTATCACTTTCACGACAAGGATAAAGGCAAGATCATCGTCACCGTCGAGGGGGAGGGGGTCGAAGAGGAGATCGCCAAGGTGAAGCAAATCCAAGCTATTCCCCATGTGATCACAGCCGATATGATGATGGCGTATAGTGAAGAGGAGCTCGATAAAGAGCGCAGTAAACTCGAAATGGGCCCCAACGTGCCCGAGATGCTCAACGACGATACGCTACGTGCCGAAGATATCGTCTATCACGGCGATTTGAAAAAGATGGACATCTGACGATTTGAAAAAGCAAGGAGACCTTCACAGTCTCCTCTCTTTTCTCTCGCAAGGAGATACTTCTCGTCAAGTACCCTCTTTCATGCCGGATGTTTCAAATGGACGATGGCCATCAAGCCTTCCGGGGTGGCTTCTACCCTGAATTCCGCATCGATCGGCGGTTTCTGAGTCTCCAACTTTTGCGTCAAATCATGGAAGACGATTCCGAAATGGTTCTCCATCGGAAAACGGATCTCTTTGATTTTGGCCTCTCTGACCTCTTTGGCGACACGATCGAGCACACAATCGTACGCGGCTTCGTTGGTCACATATTGGAGATAGTACTCGTACATCGCATCGATATTTTTCAGCCAAGCTTGGCGCCCCTCTTCGGAAATCGTCGTCGCTTCGCCGACTCTTTTTCGCAACTCTTCGGCTAGCGCTTTGGCTTTATCTTCTCGACTTTTGACGTAATCGTCAAGATTCGGACAATATTTTTCGAGCATCTTTTCGATCTGGCTTTCGCTCATTTCGAAAGCTCGAGGTCGATAGACGATATCGTGGGCCTCTCCTTCGATATCGAACGCTTCGGCCAATTGAAGGGCGGCTCCCAGATAGATAAACTTGTCCGGCCGACTCCTATCGAACGAAACACCTCGATCGGTCACTTGTGGCGCGGGGCCAACGAATTTGATTTTCATGATCTCTTCTTCCTTTCCAATGGGGTGATAATCATTTTACCATCTCCGGTGACCACTCGATCACGCCGAAGTTCTCCACTACATAGTCGATATCCTTGTCACCTCGACCCGATAGATTGACCAAAATCGCATCGTGGGGCACCTCTTTGGCCAGTCGCATCGCATAGGCGATAGCATGCGAACTCTCCAACGCGGGAATGATCCCTTCCATTTGGCTAATGGCATAGAAAGCTTCCACTGTCTCTTGGTCGGTCGCTCCTTTGACATGGACGCGACCGATATCGTGCAGATAGGCGTGTTCTGGCCCGACACCCGGATAATCGAGCCCACTGGCGATGGAATGTACGGGAGCTGGTTCGCCCTCGTCGGTTTGAAGAAGGATCGATTTGAAGCCGTGCAACACCCCCTCTTTACCATACTCCAAGGTCGCGGCATGATCCCCCAATCGGGTACTTCTACCTAAGGGCTCGACAGCGTAGAGCTCCACCGGGTCGTCGATGAAACCGCTGAAGATCCCCATCGCGTTGCTTCCGCCCCCTACGCACGCGACGACATGATCGGGCAATTCGCCATCCGTCATCGCCATGAACTGTTCTCTAGCCTCCATACCCACGATGCTTTGAAAATCGCGAACCATCAAAGGAAAAGGATGGGGGCCTACCACCGAACCGATCGCGTACATCGCGCTATCGAGCTGTTTGACGTAAGATTCGAACGCCGAATCGACCGCCTCTTTGAGCGTCTTGAGTCCATGCGTCGCCGGCACGACTTCGGCCCCCAGAATCTTCATCCGTACGACGTTGGGATGCTCCTTTTCGATATCGACTTCTCCCATATGGATTTCACAAGCCAAACCGAAATAGGCACATGCCGTCGCCAGCGCCA
>CAZORY010000042.1:0-11950 GCA_964582435.1 uncultured Campylobacterales bacterium | reverse complement strand
ACCGTCGCACATATTAAGACCCCGTTCGGACCCATCGAAAACAGGCTCGTTTCGATCCGCCACGATCATGGACGCACCTCTATCACCGTCGACGTCACATCCTCCTATCCCCTGGACCGAAAAGCCAAAGCGTTCGTCGCACGACGACTCAAAAAAGTTTTGGGCGACCAAGTACTTTTGGTTCTCAATTTCGAAGAGCTTTACTAACCCTGATAACGTCCGATATAGTGGCACGAACTAGAAATACAGTAGTAGAGACATCATGACATTCACTCCACAAAAACTCAATCGAATCGAACGCCAGAAGCGTCTTCTCGACAATGTCGGCCGAAATATGGCCGGCATGACTTTGATACTCTTTTTCATGACCCTAGCGTTCTGGCACCGTACACCCCACACCCTTTTCCTGGTATGGCTAGGTGGTATGAGCGCCATCATCCTCTACCGGTTGATCGAGTATTTTCATTACCGACGACGTCGAGACGAACTACCAGCCGATTTCTTTTTGGCAAGTGAGTGGCGTTATCGTGCCCAGGCCCTTTTGACCGGTCTGGGTTTTGGGCTTGGGTTCGCATGGTTCTACGACCCCTCCCAGTCTGCGTCGACGGCCATCATCCCTTTGATGGCCGTCGGACTATTCGCCGCAGCGACCATATCCATCGCCTCCTATCGTAAAATGGTCCTGGAGTACGCCCTAGTTGTCCTAGTACCCCTACTTGTCAAAATGGCCTGGCTCGGAAGTTTTCAAAACTACCTTCTCATCGGAATCATTCTATCTTTCGTCTTCTTCTACATCAACGGCGCGTACGCATGGCGAGCACTCTTCGAAAATTTTTTGAAAATTCGTGACGACTACTCCGCCGTACAGGAACGATTCGTTTCACTCTTCGAGCAATCACCCGTCGGCATCGTCTTTTACGATGCGGTACCGAAAATACGATATTTCAACAAGAAATTCCTAGAAATCGTCGGTGCCGACGATGCGAACGTCGTGACTGGCCACGAACTTTCCGACCTACCCGACGAAACGATGAGAGAGACGATCCTCAAAGTCTTCCAGGGCCAAGAGGGTGACTTCGAAGGCGAGTACGCCTTCACCGTGACCGGACGAAAAAAATATGTCAAAGTCCACACCGTTCCCTGGCGCAATACCGCCGGACAAATTACCGGTGGCATCGTCATCGTCGAAGATATCGAAGAGATCGTCGAAGCACGCCGTAAAATCGAACGACAAGCGTTTTACGATGACTTGACGGGTTTGCCCAACCGCACGCTTCTCATGGAACGGCTCCAACATGCCATCGAGCGTATCAAACGCCACAAAGTTCACGGGGCCCTCTTCTTTTTAGATCTCGACAATTTCAAGAACATCAACGATTCCTTGGGCCATCATATCGGCGACAGAGTACTCCAAGAGGTGGCCAAAAGGCTCCGAGAGACCCTGAGATCTTCCGATACGGTGGCCCGACTCGGCGGCGACGAGTTCGTCGTATTGGTCGAAGAGTTGCCTTCTGACAAAGGATACGCGATCGAACAAGCCCGCCAAATCGCCGAAAAGATGAGAAAACGTATCAACGAACCCTTGCGCATCGAAGATTACGAACTCCATACGACACCTAGCATCGGCATCGTACTTTTCGATGAGAAGATGACAGACGAACATACGATTCTCAAATTCGCCGATACCGCGATGTATCAAGCCAAACAGCAAGGCAAGAACCGTGTGGAACTTCATCATGCGAAGATGGCTTTCGAAGTGGAGCATATGCTACGATTGGAAAACGAACTTCGGCGAGCGATCAAACAAGAAGAGTTGTCTCTATGGTATCAACCCAAAATCGCCACCGGCAACGGGGCGATCTGGGGTGCCGAAGCGTTGGTACGGTGGCCCCTATTCAACGGCAGTATCCGAATGCCTGGAGAGTTCATTCCCATCGCCGAAAACAGTGGATTGATCTTGGAGATGGGGGAGTGGGTTCTCAAAAAGGCGGTCCGACAGATCGCTCTGTGGCGCGAAAAATACGACCCTTTCCTTCCCGGAAGGATTTCGGTCAACATCAGTATTGCCCAATTCATCCAAAACGACTTCGTCGATATACTCGAGCGTATCGTCCAAAACGAGGGAATCGATCCCTCCCTTTTGGAGCTCGAACTAACAGAATCCCTGACCCTTCACGATTTCGACAACGCCATCACCAAACTCCGTCTGCTCAGCGACAAGGGGTATCATATCGCTATCGACGACTTCGGCACCGGTTACTCTTCTCTCGCCTATTTACAGAAACTACCGATTCATACCGTCAAAATCGACCGCTCTTTCATCGCGAACATGACCCGAAATCCCAAAGATGCCACGATCGTCAAAACCATCGTGGACGTCGCCCACAACTTCGAACTCTCGGTCGTGGCCGAAGGGGTCGAAACCAAAGAACAACTCGCGATACTCGAAGATTATGGATGCGAATTGATCCAAGGCCATCTCTGTTCCCTTCCTCTTCCCGTCGAAGAGTTCGAAGCGTTTTTACGACACTATCGTAGTCACGAAGATTTCGCCTGCATCGACTCCATACATTCCCGTTAGATAGGCCCGCCTTTCAGCTCTTCGTGAGCCGCTGCGTGATAACATAGATTCATCGAAAGGACGACGGGAGCGCCATGTTCGACACCTTTTTCAGCTATCCAGTTCATCTGTTGCTCTCTCACGGTTATAGTGCACTCTTCGTGTGGAGTGTGATGGAAGGGGAGATCGGGTTGATGCTCGCGGGCTGGCTCGCTTACGAAGGAAGAGTCTTCACGTATGAGCATATCATTCCCGTCGCGATAGCGGGTGCATTTTTGGGTGATACCCTCGTATTCGCTTTCGGTCGGCTTTTCAAACGAAAAGCCATGCTTTGGATCAAGGCCCATCCCCAAAAAGGTCGACAAGCGACCAATTGGTTGAGACGATGGGGCCCTGTCGTCATCGTCTTCGAACGATTCGTCTACGGGACGCACATTCCGGTTCTCATGACCATTGGAATGAGCGGCTATCGTTGGTGGAAGTTTCTTTTGTTCGATATCGTCGGTATCGTTCTATGGGCATGGACCTTCGTGACGCTCGGATATCTATTCGGAGAGAACATCATCGCACTCGTCATCTATCTCCAAAAAAATCTCCTGATTTTTCTTTTCGCAATGCTCTTCGTCTATATCGTTTATCACTATCTTTCGCGTAGGAACGTATCGTGAAACGGTTGTCGATCGCCCTTGTGCTTCTCGTTTGCACCCTTCACGCCATGGAGATCAACGCCACGATCGCCAATGGCGATGCGCAAACTTACGAATCTTTGTTGGCTTCCTTGAAGAAAAATCCCGTCGACAACGACGAGAAAGCCCTCCAGGAAGCGCTACTCTACAAACTCATCAACCTGACACGCAACGCAAAAATTCCTGAAGCGAAGATCGCGGAACCCAAAAACGAAGCGAGCCTCAAACAACTCATCGCCCAATACGGCGAGTGGGCACTCGAGAGAGCGAAAATCCAAAGAGATTTGGAGGATCTGAAAGCCAAACTTTCCACCATCGACGATCAACTCGCTCAACTTGCGCCGAACGATCCACAGGCGTTGACCCTGCAACTCCAACACGCTTTCTACCTCAAAGGAGAGCGGCTCTACCGCGAAAAGATCGCCCGAGATACCCATAATCTCCAGGCAGCGACCCGAAAAATCGTCGAAGCCGTGCGCACCGTTTCCATCGACAAAGCCGATGTCCAAAAGCGGTTGGCCGACATCCAAAAACGACTCGACACCATCCATAGAGAAAAAGAGAAACTAGATGTCGAAAAAGAGCGTCTCAATCTTTTGGGTCGCACTTCCAAGATCGCGGAGATCGACAGGCGTCAACATCTTTTGAACGCGCAATACGAACGCCTACTGAACGACAAGTTGATGCTCCTTTTCATGAAATTCTCGGCAGCTCTACACGACAAAAAGAGTGGAGAAGTCTTCAGCCTACATCACGAGATCCTCCAGCTCGCCAAGAAAGAATACCCCCCTGAAGTCGCTTCCCAAGTCGCGAAACTTCTCGCCACGATGGAGCGGAAAATACTGGGTCGAGCCGAAACGCTCAAAGGTGCCACCCTCGAAGAGGCCAAAACGATCCTGTCCATGATATGGGCCAAAGCCAACGCCCCTCTCTTCTCGATCGGGCAGACGCCGGTGAGCGCCATCAAGATAACGATCGCGCTCTTTGTCTTTCTGTTCGGTTTTTTCGTCGGTGCTTTCTACAAAAAGAGTATCCGCCAGCTCACTTTCAAATCGGAAACGATCACCCTCTCCACCCAAACCCTTCTCGCCAACCTGGGCTACTATCTCATCGTCGTCGTCGCTTTTTTCATCGCACTGAATATTCTGGGGATCAACCTCTCCTCGATCGCCCTCGTCGCTGGCGCCCTATCAGTAGGGATCGGCTTTGGTTTACAAAATATCGTTTCCAACTTCGTATCCGGACTCATTTTGATGTTCGAGCGAAGCATCAAAATCGGTGACTATGTGGAGCTCGACAACGACTTGCGAGGCCATGTGAGCGACATTCGTATGCGATCCACCACCATTACGACCAACGACAACATCGACGTCATCGTTCCCAATCAAGACCTGATACAAAACCATGTCATCAACTGGACGATGAACGACCGTATTCGACGTTTCCGCATTCCATTCGGAGTCGCTTACGGCAGTGATATCCATCATGTCGAAAAGGTGATACTGCAAGCTGTCGAACGAAGCGGTTTCACCGACATTTTCAGCGACTATCGTCGCAAAACTCGTGTCATCATGACGGGGATGGGCGACAGCAGTGTCGATTTCGAACTCTTCGTCTGGGTCCGCGGCAACGAAATGCTCTATCCCAGGCGGACCAGATCCCGTTTTCTCAAACTCATCTACGACGCCCTTTACGAAGCGGGCATCGAAATTCCTTTCCCTCAGCGCGACATCCACATCCGATCCGTCGACGGCGAGATACCGTTGCGATACTCTCACACCCCACTTAATGGAACGCAACGTTGATCGGTCGCATGCCCATCGTCGCCAAGCTACTAACGCTATCGGTCACGACAGGCCTGCTCACCGGCGTCGCCATTTCCTTTTACGTCTGGCTGAGCCTGATCGGAGCCGATCTTCTCTATCCAGGCGACCCCTTATCCGATAGGACACTTCTTTCGGTTCTCTATCTCTATGCCATACCGACCATCGCGATCTTTTTCGTCAATCACCTGATCGAAAAGGAACCCGGCGTCAGGGAATACGGAGTCACCGAAATCGCACAGGCCGTCTCGGGCGACTCACGACTCATCTCTCTCAAAAGTCTTTTTCTCAAAATCGTCGCATCGGTCGTCTCTTTGTCCAGCGGATTCGCCGTCGGTAACGAAGGTCCTTCCGCCGCCATCGGCGCCATGATCGCCTATCAACTCAACCATCTATTCCACATTCCCGAGCGATTCGTCCGCTTGATTCTCAGTATAGGCGCCAGTAGCGGCATCGCCGCCGTTTTCGTTTCCCCACTCACAGGCATCGTCTTCGCCGTGGAAAACATCGCCTATGAATTCGTTCAGCGCCTCATCGGCCCCATCGTCCTAGCGGCCGTCGTCGCTTTCACTATCGCCTACCAATTTCTCGATCCTCTGATCTTCCGCTACTCCGTAGGACGCGTTTTCCAACTTGACTACCTGCTCGCCGCTTTACTTTTCGTTCCGGTGATTCTCGTGTTTCTATTCATCTATTTTGGTCTTAGAAATCATCTACTCCACGCCTTGGACCGTCTCGTAACTACAAAATTCCCGCGATGGCGCAACGTAGTGTTCGCCCTCATCGGTGGGATGACGATCGGCACCCTTCTCAACTTCGTCCCTCATGCCGCCTTTTCCGGGCATGAAGTGACCGCCGCCCTTATCAACGAAAAGTTGGACATATCCGTCGCTTTGCTCGCTCTTATCGTACTACTTAGAATCCTCGCGACTTCGGTCTCTCTCTACGCCAATGCCGTCGGCGGCCTCTTTCTTCCTTTGATGAGTATCGGCGCTCTTGTCGGTTACGGGTATGCGGAGGTGATGCAAGGCTTCGGATGGCATATCCAGGCCTACAGTTTCGCCGCTATCGGAGCGGCGGTCTTCATGGGTGTCGTGATGCGCCTGCCGATGACGGCGATGGTCTTGGCACTCGAAATCACGTACGATTACAACGTAGTCGTCCCGACCGGTATCACCGTTATCCTCGCCAGCTACGTGGCCAATCTGAATTTCAATATCCGCAAACTCAAAGCGACCGACATTCGGCTCGACATTGGTGAAAAAGAGTGCGAATATCTCAAAAGCACTTCCCGAAAAAGTGGAGATTGAAAGCGCCGATGAAAGAGCCAAGATATCCGGCCCTTTGGATATCTTGGCCGGTTAAACTCTTTTGAAATTAAAAAGATCGACGATCTGGCGAGAAACGACACGCTTGGTGGTCAAACGCAGGCCGATCTCCACCGCGAAAGCCAATGCGAAAGCACCCAACAGATAGTAGCCGATCATCGGGTCGTGCCGACTGTTGTAGATCAGCGTGAGCCCGACGATCGTGAACATCGCCAAAGCGGCCATCGATACGATCCATCGATTGGCCCTCGTCTCTTTGATGCGCAGCAGATGTCCGACGTGCGTGAGCCCCTGCACGATCAACACCGACAGTGCCGCGACGGTCGTCACTTCGGATAGATTGAAAAAAAGTACCAACGGTACGATCAACAACGCGCTGATGACCAACCCTTCGAAGGAGTGAAAGACGTTGTACGAATAGACTTCGGGCAAGTCACCCTCTTTGGCCATCGTATAACCGATCTCAGCCGTCGCATAAAGAGTGGCGTTGATCGCCGAGGCGGTCGCCAACAGCGCCGTCGCCGCCATGATTTTGAATCCCCAGACCCCGAAAATCGGTTTGGCCGCTTCGGCCAATGCGTAATCTTTGGTACGAATCACCTCATCGAGGCTCAGATTGCCCAACACCGCCACGGCCGTCAATACGTAGAGAATACCGACCGATACGATCGCTATGGTCATCGCCCGCATCATCGTTTTGACAGGATTTTCCATATCCTCGACGGTATTGGTGATGACACTGAATCCCTGATAGGCGAAAAAGGTAAGACCCACCGCAAAGAGCATATCCCGTATCGGTGGCATCTTGGCGACGCTGAGATTGGCAGGATCGATCGTAAAAAGTGCCGCTACGGTAAAGACCGTCAACACCGTCACCTTGATCGCGACGATGATGTTTTCCGACTTGGCGACGATGGAAGCGCCGACGAGATTGACCAGGGTAAAAAAGGCGACGATCCCCAGTGCGTAGAGGTTTACGGTGAAAGCGTCGTTTTGCGCGTGGGTGAAAGTAGCGGCATAGGTGCCGAAAGATTTGGCCACCGCTGCGATCGCGACAAGCTGGGAAAAGTAGAACAATACACTCGCACTTCCTGAAAAGACCCCTTCTCCGAATCCTTGTACCAGATACTCCACGATACCGCCGCGGCTTGGATAACGCAATGCCAGCTTGGCCAACGAATAGCCGCTCAGTAGGGCGGCTACACCTCCTAATACGAACGAGAGCCAAACGATATTGCCGGCGATGGCACCCGCCTGCCCGATAACGATGAAGATGCCGGCTCCGACCATCGAACCGATGCCTAGCATCACGGCACTGACGAGTCCGAAAGCCTTTTTTTCAACTTTTGATGCCATCGATTACGATCGAAGCTCTTTTTTGAGGTTGTTGCCCAAAACGAGTAGGACCACGCCGTCGAAAAAGAGACTGATCCCTACGAACAGTCCCACGAAGACCATCGAACTGAATGGCCATCCAACAAGAAAGATCACCGCCAAAGCCAGGGAAAGGATGCCGTTAAGAAGCCACCAACCCCATCCCTTGGCTGGTTTCATCGAGAAGGCGATCCCAAAATTTCCGAAGGCATCGAAAAGAAAATAGATCGCCAGCAAGAGACCGACCGCCGCCACACCCGGAAGGGGCTTGAAGATCAAAAAGAGGGCCGTCGCGATCAATACGAAAGTTTTGAGCCACCCCAGCCAATCCTCTTTGTCGAAATGCCAAGTGAAATAGCCGGCGATCAATCCGGCAAAAAGCATCAACCATGCAACGAAAAAGACGACCGCCAACGACATCACTTCCGGAAAAACGACACCTGCCAAACCGATCAGCATCAAAACGACACCGACCCATGTCGCACGTTTGGCCACCATCGCTTTCGTTTCCGGATCCATATCCAGCCACAATCTCCACATACCCTCTCCTTTCGAGCTTTTTTTCATGTCACAACCATTCGTCCACGACCTCGTCCACGTGGTCGTGTCTTCTATCTTTTAGATGCCAATAAGCCGCCATCAGCGCCAATATGGCGGAGAGAGCGACGAACCAGAGAAAATTGAAAACCATCAACGCATAGTAATCGATCAATCCAAAAATAGCGATGAAAAGGATGAAATAGACGAAGGTAAGTTTCCAAAAGCGTTTGCGCAAAAACACCGTTTTCCGACCTCTTTTTCCACCCATCCAGATGCCTTTCATCGCAGCGATCGTTCCGACGTCTCCATCGGCGTTATTTCGTATCGTATCATTGTCGTGACGTTTATTTCCGTACCTTGAGGCACACTATTTCCAATAATAGAGCGCCTGATCTCCCAAGTGCGCTTCGATTTCGAGCAAGCGATTGTATTTGGCCAGTCGCTCGCTCCGTGAAGCGGAGCCGCTTTTGAGATGACCCGTCCCCATAGCCACTGAAAAATCGGCCAAAAAGGTATCGGCCGTCTCTCCGGATCGATGGGAAAGAAAAGCACGCCAACCATGCTCCAAGCACAAACGCACCGCATCCACCGTTTCGGTCACGCTACCGATTTGATTGAGTTTGATCAACGAGGCGTTGGCGGCATGGCGTTCGATGCCTTGGCGGATGAATCGCGTGTTGGTCACGAATATATCGTCACCGACCACTTCGATGCGATCGCCCAAGGCTTTCGTAAATTTCACGAATCCATCCCAATCCTCTTCGGCCAATGGATCTTCCCAGAGGATGATCGGATATTTTTCGACCCATCGCTCGGCCAATTCGATCAGGTCCTCGCTGGTTTTTCGACCGCCGCCCGACCATTTGAGATCGTAGATACCGTTTCGTTTGTCCACGGCGAAAGAGGTGGCGGCACTATCGATGGCGATCGCGATATCTTTGCCCGGTTCGTAACCGCTCTTTTCGATCGCTTCGACGATCAGCTCGATCGCTTCTTCGTTGCTTTTTAAATTGGGAGCGAATCCTCCCTCGTCGCCTACGGAGGTGGCGAGACCACGATTTTCGAGAATCTTCTTGAGCGTATGGAACGTCTCCGCCACGTACCGCAATCCTTCGGAAAATGAGGGTGCGCCATGAGGTACCGCCATGAACTCTTGAAAATCGACGCTATTGTCGGCATGTTCGCCACCGTTGAGAATATTCATACACGGAACCGGCAGTCGCCTCGCTTCGGTGCCGCCCAAATAGCGATAGAGTGGTTCACCGCAAGCGGATGCCGCCGCTTTGGCCACCGCCATCGAGACACCCAAAATAGCATTGGCACCTAAGCGACTTTTGTTTTCGGTACCATCGAGCTCGATCATCAATCGATCGATCATCGCCTGTTCCGTCACATCCAACCCCATCAGCGCAGGTGCGATGATTTCGTTGACATTGGCACAAGCTTGCAGGACTCCTTTACCGCCGTAACGACCAGGATCTCCATCACGAAGTTCGACCGCTTCGTATTCGCCGGTACTGGCCCCTGAAGGCACCGATGCACTCACTTGTGTTCCATCTTCGAGCGTTACGAAAGCCCGGACGGTAGGATTCCCCCTCGAATCGAGAATTTCAAGTGCTTGAATATATTGGATCGCGACATTTTTCATGGAATATCCTTTGATGTTCAATGTGAAGAGATGGACGAATCGCTGCCTGGAAACCTTCGTCTCGCGAGTTTGGAAGAACGAAGAAATCGCAATGCCTGTGCATGCGTCTTATCGGCTTTGACGCTTCTTCGTCCGTTTGATGCTTCGCTCCTGCGGCGAATGACGGATAGAGGAGATTTCGAAGCCATAAAACTCCTCTTTGGGGCGACTTTTGTCGAAAGTTCGTTCGGGTAGGATCATCTTTTTTCGTTTGACCGTGCCGTTGTTATATACTTCGTATCCTATACAAATCATTTCCTCCTCCTTTTCGAGGCCATATCCGGTATGCACAGGCACCGCATAATTCATTATAGTGGAAAAAACGATTCAATGCCGTCAGCCAACTGACAATACAATGTGAACCACTTTAAACGGATTGTATTTAGAGTCCATAACGGCGTATCAACTCTTCCATTTTTTTCACGGCCAAACCCTCTTTTTCCCTGACGATCAGCCCCTCTTCTTTCAATTTTTTCAATTGAGAGGTCACGACGGAACGAACGGTACCTACCATTTCAGCGAGCACCTCGTGGGAAAGATCGTTGATGAGTTTCACGGGATAAAGATCATGTTCTGCAGGCTTTTTGTCCGATGTATGATCGAGAATCAAGCGAGCGAGGCGGGTGACCGTATCGTCGAATACGACACTTTCGGCGAATCGCTCGATCCGACGCATCTGTTCACCCACATAAGGCAAAAAAGCGGCGTTGAAACGGGGATAGCGTCGCAGCCACTCTCTCGCATGATCCATATCGACCCTCAACGCCGTCGTTTTCTCCAAAGCGACGGGGAAAGAGAGATGTTTGCGACCGTCGAGAAAGGCAAGTAGATCGAAAAGATCACCTCCCTCGAGGATGAACAACGTGATGCTCCGGGCGGAGACCGGGTCGATCTGAGTCAATTTGACCTTGCCTTCGAGTATGATGTTGAGATATTCGATACCATCATCGTTGTCGATAGATTGGAGACGTTTCCACTCGACCAACGTTCCGTGCCGTGCCAATTGTTCGAAAAGGTCCGGTTCGGCATTTCGAAAGAGTGGTTTTGCATGAATGAAATCTTCTATCGTTCGCGCGTCCATACTATCTTGTCCTTACCTTTGTATTGAAGAATTGGGTCTTTGCGTGATGCAGAACTTTACAATTCGAGGGCTTGAGTTTTATCGATCACGCAGGAGTGCCTGATAGGCATAAGCCAGCGTCACGAAATTTTTCGCCATTCGATCGAGAATACGATGGATCTTTCGGTCATGTTGACTTTCGTTCTCTTTGATCCATGCGAAAAATGCCAGGTAGTCGGCGATCTCCTGTTCCACCTTTTTTAGGAAACGCTCCAACGACTCGTTCCCCAAAGTGTCGTTTCCACATTTCGACCTTTGGTAACGCTCTTTGATGCGACGTCGCGCATGGCTATCGACGGCGAAAAGAAGCCGCACCGCCTTGACGCCATCCACCTTTTCCTTTTCAACCACACCGTTTGATACACGATCGACTCTGTTTAGCATCGTTTCAAAGGAGGTTTTTCCCATCGCCCCGCCCGTCCTTTCGATAGATTGTACTATATCCAAAAAACCGAAAGACCGATGTCAGCTGACTGACAACGCAGAAGGCCACAACCGATTCGGCGCTAAAATCTCGATTCCGCGATGAATCCGTTTTCGTTTGCCTTTCTGTAACAAACATCGTGTAATATATGGATTTTAGCTGGATTCGCGAAGGAGACGATCGAAGTGTCGAGATGGAGTGAACGTATCAGAGAAGACATCCGTCACCGTAGGGAGCAGATCAAATCCCTCGGCCCCGGGATCATCACCGGAGGAGCGGGAGACGACCCGGCGGGGATCGTCACCTACACGATGGTCGGCGCCAGCACCGGCTTTTCCCAACTCTGGCTACTGCTGCTCTCCACGCCGATGATGATCGCCATCCAAAACATGGCTGCGCGCATCGCCA
>CAZORY010000041.1:0-11963 GCA_964582435.1 uncultured Campylobacterales bacterium | reverse complement strand
CAATCCACTCCATCTAGGATGGTGCGTCGTCGACCCCAAAACGATCGAAAAGACGTTGCCTACTCTGAATGAATTGGGTGTGGAAAAGATCTCTTTCGTCTATTGTGACCGAAGCCAAAGAAATTTCAAAATCGATCGATCGCGATTGGAGAGAATTTTGATCGCCTCGTGCCAACAGTGTGGCAGAAGTGGGTTGATGACGCTAGAAGTTTTGGAAAATCTCGATGCCTACCTTACCGCCTATCCAGAGAGCGCCGTGTTGGATTTTGGGGGAGCACCTCTATCTTGTGAACGATCGTTTACATCCATTCTCGTCGGTTGTGAAGGGGGCTTTAGCGAAAGGGAACGCAAAGCTTTCGAAAACCGCCGGATATTCAGCTTTCAAACGCCTTTGATTTTAAAGAGTGAAACCGCCGCTACCACGGTGGCAGGTCTCGTGTCGATGGGATGACGTCATCGGACGAGAAACGACGGGGCACTTCATTCGTCACGGGTGAGGGGAGTTATGTACGCTCGATACCGCGACCGAGAGAGTGACGAAAATCGCCCGATTGGACCGAAAGAAAGAGTCCCGTGGTCACTCCAGGTCGATCGTGACGGAATAGGTACCGTCGAAACGACCGATATTGCCGGTGACCAGCCGTCGAAGTTTTTGGTATTTGATGCTGTTGGGATCGTCGACCACTCGAATCGTCGCTTTCAGTTGGGCCGGATGGGTCCCGTTGTCGATCGTGATCGTTGCGTTGAGGTCGTTTTTGGAGGGGTTGTGGTATTGCCAGGCTGGATAACCGTCCACAGTGGTTTTGGTCCAATAAGGTGAGCCTTTGACGACGAAGATGTCGGTGATGGTGGCTTTGGTGCCGTTGAGATCCTCGAGATTCAAATAGGTTGGGGGAACCGAAGAGATGGCATCTTGAACCACTTTGAAGACGTCGGTCACTTCGGCATTTTCTTTCATTCCTTGGTATTTGGGCAACGCCAGAACTGCCAAAATCCCGACGATGATGACCACGAAGATCAGTTCGATAAGCGTAAATCCTTTTTTTCGCATCGACAATACCTTGAGATAAGATTGATATTCTACATATCGGACGTTTCGCAATAGGTTTAAAGTTTTCGCATCGACTTGACAGGGGCGACATTTGCAATTTTTGGATGAATGAGATATAATTCCGTCCCTCCCCCTATGTAGCAGCGGTTCCGCAAATATCCGGGCCGCTGTTGTATAAGACGCCAAATCTATACATCAAGGAACAGTCCAATGAAAAAAGGTATCCACCCCGAATACATGGAGTGCCATGTCAGTTGTGCCTGCGGCAACAGTTTCACCGTGCTTTCGAACAAGCCTGAAATGCGTATCGATATCTGCAACGCCTGCCACCCGTTCTTCACGGGATCCGAAAAGATCGTCGACGCTACCGGACGTGTCGAAAAGTTCAAGAACAAATACAAATTGCAAAAGTAAACCTCTTCTCTTTTGCTCACTCTGCTTCCCACTCCCATCGGCAATATCGAAGATATCACGCTTCGTGCCCTTCGGGTGTTGGAGAGGGCGGAGATCTTTCTTTGCGAAGATACCAGAGTCGCGAAAAAGTTGCTTCAGCTTCTAAGCGAGCGACATGGTCTGGCGATTCGTACTCCCCGATTCATCGCGCTACACAGTCATAACGAAAAGCGTTTTTTAGAAGCATTGGATCCATCTTTTTTCGATCGAGAAGTCGTCTACATGAGCGATGCGGGAATGCCCGGCATCAGCGATCCGGGGGCGATGCTCGTGCGTTATTGTCAGCAAAATGGTCTCGATTACACCGTCTTGCCCGGTCCGACAGCTTTCGCCACGGCCTATGCTGCCAGCGGTTTCCTATCCCCTCGGTTTCTCTTTTACGGATTTTTGCCCCATAAAGGGCTCGATCGTGAAAAGGCGCTGACGGAGGTTTTGGCAAGTTCCTACCCCGTGATCCTTTACGAATCTCCCCATCGGCTCGAAAAACTTTTGGATGCGTTGGTCAAAAAAGCGCCGGAGCGCCCCCTCTTTTTGGCCAAGGAGCTGAGTAAAAGACATGAACGCTATTTTTTCGGGAGAGCGGAGACGATCGCCCGACAAATCACGGGTACGCTGCTCAAAGGGGAGTGGGTTGTCGTCATCGCCCCCGACGAAGCGCCCAGAAATCGCGGGAGTATCGATGTCGAAGAGATCTTGACCCTCTCCCTTCCTCCCAAACAGAAAGCCAAACTATTGGCGAAGATGACGGGCGAGAGTGTGAAAAGCTGGTATGCCCGGTTGATGGAGTCGGGCGCTTGACGCCCACGCATGCCTTCGATGAGGCCTTTGGGCAACTTCGCGCCGCAATTTAATCTTCTTTTGGATAAAATTATCGAATGATCGTCTACGGCAAGCAGATTTGCAGGTACCTTATCCAGCGGCATCCTGAACTCATCGAACGTTTTTTGCTGGCCAAAGAATTGGACAAAAAGAGTTTCGCGTTCGTCAAAAAGAGCGGCAAACCTATCGAACGTGTGGATGGGAAAAAGGCTCAGGCGTTGGCGAGGGGCGGCAATCACCAAGGATGGCTTTGCGACGTGAAACCTTATCGCTACGCGACGCTCGAAACGCTCAAAAACGCTTCGTTTCTCGTGGTGTTGGCGGGTGTGACCGACGTGGGGAACATCGGTGCGATCATCCGTAGCGCATACGCGTTGGGAGCCGACGGCGTGATCGCGGCGGACGTTTCCAGACTCCAAAGCGAAGGAATCGTTCGTGCCAGTGCGGGTGCTATGTACGATATACCCGTCGCCGTAGTGCCCCGGTTGCTCGATCTGCTTCACGAACTCAAGCAGAGTGGCTTCACGCTCTATGGTGCCGGTTTGGGGGGGACCCCTTTGCACGAGACGGTTTTCGCTGCCAAACGTGTGCTGGTATTGGGTAGCGAAGGCGAGGGAATCCCCAAACGGGCGGAAGGAAAACTCGATCACCTCGTGACGATCGAAATGGTACGCCCTTTCGACTCCCTCAATGTCAGCGCAGCCGCTGCGATTCTAATCTACAGGATGGGCAATGTTTGAGAGTTTTCTTCAAAAATATTCGATCGAGGTGGTGGTCAACAGGACGAAAATATCGCGACGCAATCTCGAAAAGTTGGCGGCGGGAAACTTCGAAGAGTTGACACGCCCCCAGGCGATGGGATTCGTCAAGATCTTGCAGCGGGAATTCGGCGACGAAGATTTCACCCCTTTGCAAAAGGAGGTGGAGGCGTGGTTCGAAAACCTTCCCGAAACACATAGCGAACCGATTTTTCATCCAGGCGAAGAGCATGGCGGAGGCAACAAACGATGGCTGGTGGTCGTTTTGTTGGCGGTAGCGGTACTTTTCGGTTACTATCTCTACCGGTCCGAATTTGCGTCGGAGTCCGTTTCGCGGCAACCTCGCGCGACACAAGAGCCGATACAGGTCCCAGCTGTGACACCGGATCACCGAACGCCCGGAACGACCGGCCACACTCCAAACGGTACCGAAACCTCTCCAGTTGGCGGAGTGGCCGAGGGGGAAGGGAACGGGAGCATCGACGCCCAAGCCGCCGAAACCTCTTCGGCGGTGCCGAAGTCGGCCGTTTCGAAAGAGAGTGCCGAAATCTCCAAGCCCTACGTTCCGTTGGAGCCGGTGTTGGTGGAACCGACGGTGAAACTCTGGCTCGGTATCATCGACCTCACAACGAAAAAAAGGGTCGCGAAAGTGACCGATCGCCCCTACGAAATCGATGCCCACGGCCGAAAACTGGTCCTCACGGGCCACGGCCGTTTCGAAATCAGTGACGCTTTCGGCAATCTTTTCAAGTACAACGACGCCAAAAAGCACTACTTTTTGATCGATGACGGTCTTGTCAAGGAGATCGACGCTTCCGAATTCAAGCGCCTCAACGGAGGACGGCTTTGGTGATCGGACGCTCGCTTCTTCTTATGCTAGCGGCTCTGATAGTGCAGGCTCAGACGTTGCAAGAGCAGGTGGCGAAAATGATGGATCCTGCCGTTTACCAGAGCCATCGGAAACTCGTCGCCTTGCTTTTCGAAAACGAAGAGGCGTTTTCCACGCCCAAAGGGTACGATCTTGGAGCCGTCGCCAAAGTGTTGGAAAACAATGGGCTGCTCACCCTGGACTTACCCAAGAAAGAGCGTGTGACGCTACAGTTCGAGTGTGATGGTAATCCCATTTTTTGTATGAAGTTGATTCGGGATGTGTTGCATGAAAGGGGTTATAGACGCGCGTTGACGCAGGAAGCCTCTTTCGACGGTGAGCGTTTCGTCTGGTCCCTCGCTTTGTCGTCGCGTCGCATACCCGATCCGCGCCTATTCGCGGAGCGATTCGCCAAACGGGGTGTATGGACGAACGAGATCGTGCGAGAGCGCGAACTCGTTTGGCGCTATGGCCTTGGGATCGATGGGGCGAGGATCGCGGCCCGGCTTATCGAGCCGGGAACTTCTCAAAAATTGGTCCGTCCTGTTCGCCCAGCTTGGATCGATGTCTCTCGCGTCCGTTCGTTGACGTTGAGAGAACTTCCTGGTAGTCACTGGTATCCTGACGTGGCCGTTTATGATAAAATGCTGCATCTTTTATCGGTGAAGCAAAGCGACACTCGGACTCGTTATCTGCGTGTAAGGTTGCCGGAAGAGTCCGCCTACGTCAAGATTACCGACCGTTTCACCCTCGAAAATATCAAAAGTGGCCTCAGACTCGACGCCGGTAGAGCGAGATAGCGTTTTTGCAAAGGTAAATAACGACGATGTTTGATGAAATAGAATTCGAAAAACTAAAAAGATTGCCCAAATATGTCTTCGCCGAGGTCAACGACCTCAAAATGGCCGCACGCCGGGCAGGCGAGGACGTGATCGATTTCAGTATGGGCAACCCCGACGGACCGCCCAGTCCAAAGATCATCGAAAAATTGGTCGAATCGGCGAAGAAGCCCAAAACCCATGGTTACAGTGCCAGCAAGGGAATCTACAAGCTACGGCTGGCCATATGCAATTGGTACGAACGGCGGTATGGAGTAGCCCTCGATCCCGAGACGGAAGCAGTCGCGACGATGGGTAGCAAAGAGGGGTATGTCCATCTGGTGCAAGCGGTCACCAACCCTGGGGATACCGCCGTCGTCCCCGATCCGACCTATCCGATCCATTCGTACGCCTTTATGCTAGCAGGCGGAGCCGTACGGAAAATGGAGTTGGTTTTCGACGAACACTATCGGGTGGACGAGGAACTTTTTTTCGTCAATCTCAAGCGGGCCCTCGTGGAATCGGTGCCCCGGCCGAAATTCGTCGTCGTCAATTTCCCCCACAATCCAAGCACCGCCACGGTGACTCCGGCTTTTTACGAGCGATTGGTCGATATGGCCAAAAAGGAGCGTTTCTACATCATCAGCGATATCGCATATGCGGATATCACATTCGATGGCTATAAAACTCCTTCGATCCTCGCGGTCGAAGGGGCCAAAGATGTGGCCGTCGAGAGTTTCACGATGTCCAAAAGTTACAACATGGCCGGTTGGCGGGTCGGTTTCATCGTCGGTAATCCTAAGCTCGTCGGTGCCGTACAGAAAATCAAGAGTTGGCTCGATTACGGGATGTTCACACCCATCCAAGTAGCGGCCACGATCGCGCTTAACGAGCTGGAGGACGAGGTGGAGAATACGATCGAAAAGTATTGCAAGCGACGGGATGTACTCTGTGAATCTTTCGGTAACGCGGGCTGGCCGATCGTCAAACCGCAAGCGACGATGTTCGTCTGGGCCAAAATTCCCAAAGAGGCGCTGCATCTGGGTAGTCTGGAATTTTCCAAAAAGCTTTTGACCGAGGCGAAAGTGGCCGTCAGCCCCGGTATCGGCTTCGGGGAGTACGGGGACCAATACGTGCGTATCGCATTGATCGAAAATGAAAAGAGGATCCGCCAGGCGGCCCGAAACATCAAAAAGTATCTCAAATCTCTCAAAGAGGCGAACGCATGATCAAAGTAGGTATCATCGGCGTAGGGACGGTAGGTGAGAGTGTCGCCAGAATTTTGGAGGAGAACCGAGACATCATCGGTGCCAGGGCCGGCAAGGAGATCGTCGTCGCCAAAGGGGTCGTGCGAGATCTGGCCAAGAAACGGGACGTTTCGATACCGTTGACCGACGATGTGAACGATGTGATAGAGGATGAGAGCATCGATATCGTCGTGGAGTTGATGGGGGGTGTCGACGCTCCCTATGCCGTCGTCAAAAAGGCTCTCGAACGGGGTAAAGCGGTCGTGACGGCCAATAAAGCGCTGTTGGCTTACCACCGCTACGAACTGGAGCGGATCGCGGGGGATCTTCCGTTCGAGTACGAAGCGAGCGTGGCGGGAGGGATACCGATCATCAAAGCCCTCAGGGAGGGCCTCAGTGCCAATCACATCGAAAGTATCGAAGGGATCATCAACGGGACCGCCAACTATATATTGACGAAAATGATGAACGAAGGGGTCGATTTCAAAGCGGTTCTTAAAGAGGCGCAGGAACTTGGCTACGCCGAAGCCGATCCGACGTTCGATATCGGTGGTTTCGACGCCGCGCACAAACTGCTGATCCTCGCCTCCATCGCCTACGGTATCGACGCCAAGCCGGAAGATATTTTGATCGAAGGGATCGAAAAGGTCACTCAAGACGACATCGCTTTCGCTAAGGAGTTCGGCTACACCATCAAATTGCTGGGAATCGCCAAGAAGGTGGGAGAGTTCGTCGAATTACGGGTCCATCCGGCACTCGTACCCCAACGCCGTATGATTGCCAAAGTCGATGGCGTGATGAACGGCGTCAGTGTCGTGGGCGACAAAGTGGGAGAGACGATGTATTACGGAGCGGGCGCGGGGGGCGACGCGACGGCCAGTGCGGTGATTAGCGACATCATCGCTATCGCCAGAGGGGGCAAGAGCTCTCCGATGCTCGGTTTCAAACGTCCTTTGGAGAGTGGCCTGCAATTGCTGGCGAAAGAGGAGATCGTCAGCCAATACTATCTTCGTCTGGAGGTCGCGGACAAACCGGGGGTATTGGCCAAAGTGGCTCGAGTGATGGGGGAGGAGAAAATCTCGATCGAAACGATGCTCCAGCGTCCGGGGCATGGCGAAGCGGCGACGCTGCTGTTGGCGACACACGCTTGCAAAGAGCGGGCGATGCAAGAGGCCATCAAGCACCTGTTCGAGCTCGAAAGCGTCAAAGAGCGACCGGTCATGATTCGGATCGGGTCGTAAAGGATCTTGGCAACGATCGGCTCGGTCGCGCCATCGAAAATTCCCGTCGTTCGACATTCATCGAAAGATCGGGACGGCGTTTTTTGAAACCGCGCTTTTAATAGACTCGCCTACGCGGGATCCATCGATCGTTTGGCATAATATGACGAAACAATCGAAGAGGAAGAGGGTATGCCGTACAACGAAATCGAGAGTGTCTGCACCTACTGCGGCGTCGGATGCGATATCGTGGCTCAAGTCGACGGATCGGGCATTCATAAAATCTATGCCGATAAAGATGGCTATGTCAGTCAAGGGAAACTGTGCATCAAAGGAAAGTACGGTTTTGACTTCGTGACCGCCCAAGAACGGGTGCGCGAGCCTCGGATCGCCGAGAAGTTTCTCCAAGCCAATCCTCACATCGCCCAAAGGTTGCAAGGCAAATTGGAACCTTTCGAAGCGGGATGGTACACGACCGATCTATCAAGTGCGATCGAAGCGGCGGCGATGAAACTGCAAGAGATTCGCCAAAATTACGGTGACGACAGCTTTTGCGCCATCGGCGGTGCGAGAACCTCTTGTGAAAGTGCCTATCTGTTTCAAAAATTCTGTCGTGACGCGATGAACTCTCCTCATGTGGACAATTGTGCCAGAGTGTGCCACTCCCCCAGCCTCAAAGGGATGCGTGCCACGATCGGCGAGGGGGCGGCGACCAACCCTTACAACGACATCTACGAGGCCGAATTCATTCTCATTATCGGCTCCAACACGACCGAAGCCCATCCGATCGTCGCCAACCGCATCATCGACGCCGCCAGACTCCACGACAACGTGGCCGTCATCGACGTACGAGATATCAAGATGATGAAATACGCCAAACACAAGGCGATCATCCCTTTCGAAGCCAATCTACTGGTCTTGAACATGATGGCGAGGGTCATCATCGAAGAGGAGCTCTACGATGAAAAGTTCGTCCAAAGCCGCACGAGCGGGTTCGAAATGTATCGGGAGGCGATCCTCAACGACCCTTACGCCGACCCCCTCTTTTTCAAAAGCGTTCCCGGCTACGAATATCTGGCCACGAAAATTCCCGTGATCGCCAGGGAGTACGCCCTCAAAAAGTCGATGATTTTCTGGGGGCTGGGTATTACCGAGCATATCGACGGCTCCTATGCCGTGATGGCGATCGTACATTTGGCACTGCTGACCGGAAACATCGGTAAAACGGGCGCGGGTTTGATGCCCTTGCGTGGCCAGAACAACGTTCAGGGCGCCTGCGACATGGGATGTTTGCCCTATTATGCCCCCGACTATCAAAAGCCCGATAAAGAGGGCTTGATGACGCCCCAACTCATCGATGCGATGCTGGAAGGCAAGATCAAGGCGATGCTCAACATGGGCGAAGATATCGCCCATATCCACCCCAATCAGAACAAGATCGACAAAGCCCTGGAGAAGCTCGATTTCATCATGGTCCAGGAACTTTTCATGACCGAAATCGCCAAACGTGCCGATATCGTCATCGGTGTCAAATCGGCCTACGAAAAAGAGGGGGTCTACGTCAACGCGATGCGTAGGCTGCATCTGTCGCAACCCTTGGTACCAAGCGATCTGCCCGACGATTGGGAAGTGCTCCAAATGCTCGAAAATGCGATGCGCGGCGAGTATCGTTACGAAAACAGTGAAGCGGTATGGGATGAAGTACGCCAAGTGGCCCATCGTCGCTTTCAAGGGGCGAGTTACCTGAGGCTCCGTCGTCATCGTAAACGGGGATTGCAGTGGCCCGTCTATATCGAAGATACGCCTGTGCTTCATCTGTTGGATTTCAGAACCGACGATGGTTTGGGCCGTTACCGTTACCATCGCTACGAACCCAGAGGCCAGGTAGCCGAATTGGTGGAAAAAGGAGGCGTGCAAGGAGGGTTCTATCTGACCACCGGTCGCACCCTGCCTCATTACAACAATGCCGCCCAGACCAAACGGAGCGAGAAGCTGGCCAAACGCTACGACGAAGATGTTCTATTGGTCAGCGAGGAGGATCGGCATCGTTTTCCCAAGACTGAAAAGGTGATTTTAAAGAGTGTCTATGGCCAGAGTGCGCCGCTTCGGGTGAAGTTCAGCGATAAAATTCGCCCCGACACTCTTTTTACCACATTTCATCATCCCACCTCCCGCATCAACTACCTCTTCGGCGACGAGAGCGATGCGTTGATTCTCACCGCGGCCTTCAAATCGATCAAGGTGGACGTATTGCCCGCATGAGCCGAGCGAAAGGGGACAGAGCCGAAGGGTTGGCGTGCGATTTCTTGATGGCCCAAGGGTGTCGTATCATCGATCGCAACGTCTATTCCAAGTTCGGAGAAATCGATATCGTCGCCGAAAAATCCGGGGTTCTTCACTTCGTCGAGGTCAAAAGCGGAGTTGGTTTCGATCCGGTCTTCAATATCACGCCGACCAAGATGGGGCGGCTCTTGCGAACGATCCAGGTCTATCTGAAAAAAGAGTGCTACGAGGGGCCTTGGCAAGTCGATGCCTTGATCGTGCAGGGGGATGGAATCGAGTGGATCGAAAACATCACGATGTGATATAATATCCAGATTTTCACGCAACAGGTGGCACTTTTGAAACGATATTCGAGATTTACATCTCTTTGGATGGTGGGAGTTTTATTTCTACTGGTCGGTTGTCAAAGCGGAAAGAAAGAGACGGTGGCGCCTAAGCCTTTACCGCCGAAAGTGAAGGTCCATACGATCGCCAAAGAGGCGTATCCGATTTGGCTCCACTTCACCGGCCGCAGCGAAGCGGTCGATGCGGCCGACGTCATCAGTCGCGTCACGGGTAACTTACAAAAAATCCATTTCAAACCTGGCCAAAAGGTCATGAAGGGCGAGGTTCTCTTTACGATCGACGACAAAGATTATCGTGACAGTTACGAACAGGCCCGAGCGATGTTGAAAAGGGACCGAGCCGCCTATCGTTTGGCCAAAACCAAACTCGATCGCTACCTGCCGTTGGCCAAAGAGGAGTTGGTTCCTCGCCAAACGATCGACGAACTCAATGCCAGCGTGCGTCAGATGGCAGCGGTGTTGGCCGCCGATCGCGCAGCCGTGCAACGGGCGCGCCTGTCGCTCTCGTATTGCCAAATCGAAGCGCCGATCGACGGGTTCGTCGGTCAACCGACGATGCTATCGGGCAACTTGGTGCGTGCCGGCGACAAACTGACACGCATCGTCCAGGGCGATCGACTCTACATTCACTTCTACCCCAGCGCCGAAGAGGCGGCGACGATCCAGAAGTACGCCCGATCCCCTTATCCAAAAGTACGCGTCTACCTACCGGGCCAAAAGCGCTTGGGCGTGTTAGAAGGGCGGGTCGATTTTATCGATACGATGGCCAAGAGTGCGACCGATACGGTCGCGATGCGCGCCGAGGCGGCCAATCCGAAAAGATTGGTACTTCCGGGGGCTTTCGTGGGCGTCGATCTTTTTTTGGGTGATTACGACGTCATCGCACTCCATCCCGATCAAGTGTTGCAAGATCCGGGTGGTCGCTACGCCTATGTCGTCGAAACCAACGCGACGCTTCATAAGCGCTACATCACGCCGCTTTTTAGCAACAACGATCTTGTGATCGTCAAAGAGGGACTCAAGCCCGGCGATCGGGTCGTTACCGACGTGACGGCGGGGTTGGCCGAAGGGCTCGTGGTCGAGCCGGTGGAAGTGGCCAATCCCATCCACGTGGAGCGGTAGATGTTTTCACTCTTTTTCATTCGTCGCCCGATCGTGGCGATGGTCATTTCGATCGTGATCTTGATCGTGGGCGGCTTGGCCATGAGGATTTTGCCGATCGCCCAATTCCCTCAAATCGTGCCGCCGACGGTGCAAGTGAGCGCCTTCTATCCCGGGGGGAGTGCCGAAACGGTCGAAAAGAGCGTCACCTCCGTACTCGAAGAGCAGCTCAACGGCGCGGAGGGAATGCTCTATATGGAGTCCACGTCAGCTTCCGACGGAACGGCGACGATCAAACTCTACTTCGATCTCGGTCGCGATCTCGATCTGGCGGCGGTCGATGTGCAAAACCGTCTTTCGGCCGCCCTACCAAGCTTGCCGCCGGAGGTCAAGCAGCGTGGAGTGACGACCAAAAAACTCGCCTCCTCCATTCTCGAAATCGTCTCCGTCACCTCCGACAACCCCAAACACGACGCGCTGTTTCTCTCCAACTTCGCCGCTTTGAACCTGGTCGACGAACTCAAACGGGTCGAAGGGGTTTCCAATGTCGTGATCCTGGGCGAGCACCGTTATGCGATGCGCATCTGGCTACAACCCGATCGAATGGCGGCACTGGGGGTAAGCGTCGACGAGATCGCCGGTGCGATCCGATCGCAAAACCTCCAAGTGGCGTTAGGCACTATCGGTGAAACGAGCCTCGAGCGCCAAAGCCGTTATCAATACACCCTGATCGCCCAGACGCGTCTCGATTCGCCGGAGAGTTTCGGCCAGATCGTCATTCGTCAGCAAACCGACGGCGCCAATATCCGTCTCAAAGATGTGGCGCGCATCGAGTTGGGGTCAGAGAGTTATTTGAGCTCTGGATTTATGGACAACAAAGAGGCCGCGGCGTTGGCGATCTATCCCTTGCCCGATGCCAACGCCTTGGAAGTGGCCGACGGCATTCAAAAAAAGATCGACGCGCTCAAGCGTCGGTTCCCCAAAGGGATCAAAGTGGCCCC
>CAZORY010000040.1:0-12030 GCA_964582435.1 uncultured Campylobacterales bacterium | reverse complement strand
CCTGGTCGATCCGCACGGCACCGGCTTGTAGATCCCGCCTTGCCTGGGAGGTGGAGGGCTCTAGCTTGGCTTCCACCAGCGCCTTGGCGATCCAGATCGGACCTTGCAGTTCGTATTGGGGCATATCGGTCGGCAGCTCTTTTTGTTTGAAAACCTTGTTGAACTCCTCACACGCCGCTTTGGCGGCCTCCTCGTCATGGAAACGGGTGACGATCTCTTCGGCCAACAACTCCTTGGCCCGTTTGGGGTGGAGCGTACCTTCGGAAACTTCGCGCTTCATCTTTTCGATCGCCTCCAGGCTCCTGGCGCTAAGCAGTTCGTAGTAACGCCACATCAGATCGTCGGAGATACTCATCACTTTGGCGAACATCGTGTTGGGCTCTTCGGCGACCCCGATGAAATTACCCAGACTTTTGCTCATCTTCTGCACCCCGTCGAGTCCTTCCAGGATCGGCATCATCAGCACCACCTGTTCTTTGCCCACATCGTAGGCTCTTTGCAGATGCCGGCCCATGAGAAGATTGAACTTCTGGTCCGTTCCGCCGATTTCGATGTCGCTTTTCAAGACGACGCTGTCGTATCCTTGAAAAAGAGGATAGAAAAATTCATACAACGAGATATCCTGACCGCTTTTGAATCGTTTTTCAAAGTCGTCTCGCTCCAGCATTCTCGCCACTGTCCTCTTGGACGCGAGCTCGATCATCTCGTAACTGCTCAACTTACCCAGCCACTCGCTGTTGAAAACGACGACCGTCTTTTCCGGATCGAGGATTTTAAATACTTGTGCTTCGTAACTTTTGGCGTTTTGGCGGACCTCTTCGCGGGTGAGTTTTTTACGAGTCTGGCTTTTGCCGGTCGGATCGCCGATCATACCCGTGAAATCGCCGATTAGAAACTGAACGATCCCCCCATATTTTTGAAATGTCGCGAGTTTTTGTAAGAGGACGGTATGCCCAAGGTGCAGATCAGGCGCCGTCGGATCGAAACCTGCTTTGACATAATAGGGTTCACCCGTTTCGTAATAGCGTTTCAACAACGTTTCGAGTTGTTCATCGGTGATGATTTCCACCGCGCCACGTCTTATTTCCTTCAAAGCTTCTTCTATCATTCCTTTTCCTTATAACGGTTGTTTGTAGGCATCGTTGAGACTGACCAGTTCGATCACTTTGAATCGACGTTCCAAAAGGAGTTTCAAGCGTTTTTGATCGTGCTCCTTCGTCTCGACCACCAGTTCGCAAAGATTGCTTTGCGCCGTGCCGTCTCCCAATCGAATCGAAATGACGTTGACATCGATTTTCGCCAAGAAACCGAGCAATTTGGCCAAGGCCCCTTTTTCGTCCTTGAGGGTGACGATGATACGAAAACGCACCAGTTTGTCTTCCCGCCACTCCACGAAAAGCATCGGTGTCCCTTTTTCGATCATACCGAAAGCCTTTTCGCAAAACTTATGGTGAACCACCGCTTTGTTCCCCGATCGAAAGGCCATGATCGGATCCCCTCGTTTAGGATGGCAGCAATAGTCGAACTCCACGGCGGCGATCGTATCCATCGTATAGATCACGAAATTCTCGAAGGACTGACGACGCAGTTTTCTCGGAGGCCGTTTCAAAAACGTAGGGATGATCGATTTGGCCGGATGGGCCTGTTGATAGCGGTGAATCATCTCCCGATAGAAACTTAGATCTCGTACTACCCGATAGAGTTGATCGGCGACCCCCTCCTGTTCGACCCATTTCGAGACCTCTTCGGGGGGTAGGTCGAAAGTGGCGGAAAGGATATTGATGGCACTCATACGATCGATCTCTTTTCTGCGTTGATTGCAACGGGTACGCATATGGCTTTTGGCACGGGAAGTTTTGACCGCGTCGATCCAGGTACAGTGGTAGATCGGTTGGTCGGCGGTGACGATTCGTACCAAATCGCCGTTTTTAAGTTCCGTCAACAAAGAGGCCGCCCGCTTGTTGACCAAAGCGCCCGACGCACGTTCTCCCACCTGGGTATGTACGGCATAGGCGAAATCGAGTACCGTCGCCCCGCGAGGTAGCGATATCTGATCGCCCGCTGGCGTGAAGACGGCGATATCTTCACTGTAAAGGTCGTTTTTGACCAACTCGTAGAACTCTTCGATACTTTCGTTTTGAAATTGAAGATTTTTGAGCCACTCGACACTCACGCTATTTTCGCCCAGTTTGTATTTCCAATGGGCGGCGATACCGAACTCCGCGGTTTTATGCATTTCGTAGGTACGTATTTGCGCTTCGATGATGGAAGAGTCGTCGAATACGGTCGTATGCAACGTTTGATAGCCATTTTCTTTGGGAAGCGCCACATAGTCTTTGAAACGAGCGATCAACGGTTTGAAATGAAGATGCAGCATGCCGAGGGATCGGTAGCAATCGATCGGCTTTTCGACCAAAATCCGTATCGCCAACAGGTCGAGAATTTCATCGATGGAAATCCCTTTGCGCTGCATTTTCAGATAGATCGAATAGTAGTGCTTGACCCGGCCGAAGACTTCGAAGCTATCGGCTTTGAAACCGTTGTGCACCATCAACGTTTTCACTTTGGAGATGAAGGTGTTGAGCTTGATCTGGAAATCTTGGGCGTGAGAGGAGATATAGGCGTCGATCTTGGCGTACTCTTTGGGAAAAAGGTAGTAAAAACTCAAATCTTCGAGATAGTTTTTCAGAGCTGCGATACCGAGACGATGGGCGATAGGAGCATAGACCACCAGCGTCTCTTCGGCGATCCGGTGCTGTTTCTCTTCGGGCAGCGCGTCGAGGGTGAGCATATTGTGCAATCGATCGCAAAGTTTGATCACCAAAACCCGGACATCTTCGATCGAACAGATGAGCATTTTTCGGAAACTGAGCGCCGAAGTGACCAGTTTTTCGTCGGATGTGGAGGGGACGAGTTCGCTTTCTCGAATCTCGACGATCTTGGTCAATCCTTCGACGAGTTTGGCGACATCTTCACCGAAATCTTCCCGGATGGTCTCGATCGTATATGGCGTATCTTCGACCACGTCGTGCAACAATGCCGCCACGACCATCGTCTCATCGGAACTGATCGCCGCGGTGATGGTGGCGACGAGTATCGGATGGACGATATAGGGTTCACCGCTTTTACGCGTCTGACCTTCGTGAGCTTTTCGAGCGAATCGTAGTGCCCGCTCGATCGTTTCGGTGCGTTCGATCGCATCGAAGAACAGAGCTTCGGCCTCCTCGACCCGATGGATGTTTTTGATGACATTGACGACGGGATCGAGAGCCGGATTCATCAAAAAACCTTAGCTTTGCTCCGTCTTTTCGATGGTGATGAACCCTTCGGCGATTTCCATGATGGCGATATCGGTGTATTTGAATTTTTTGGGGTCCAAATTGACGAACGGTTCCGCTCCCTTGGAAAGTTCGTTGGCTCGTTTGGAGACCGCTGCCGAAAGCAGATATCGGTTGTAATTGGCTTTTTCGAGAGCTTTGGCCGCAATCTTTTCTAAACGCATCTTTTCTCCTTGTCTCTTGGTGGTCTATTCGTTCGTATCCGGCGACGCTCAAAAATGGGGACCGGACGTTCATGCATGCACGTAACGTTTTATTTGACGATCGAGCACTTTTCGTAATCACCCTGCATGATCGCCAGCAAATTCCCTTTTTTGAACATGTCGCAAACGACGATGGGAAGCGCATTCTCTTTAGCCAGAGCGATGGACGTATCGTCCATCACCTTGATATTGTCCGCCAGTGCCTCGTCGTAGCTGAGTTCGGGAAGTTTTTTGGCGTCGGGATATTTGGCGGGATCCTTGTCGTAAACGCCGTCGACTTTCGTCGCCTTGACGATCATGTCGGCACCGATCTCGATAGCACGCAGGGTGGCTGCTGTGTCTGTCGTGAAAAAGGGATTGCCGGTTCCAGCCGCGAAGATGACGATACGCCCTTTTTCCAAATGGCGGATCGCCCGACGAACGATAAAAGTTTCGCAGATCTGTTCCATTTTGATGGCGCTTTGTACACGCACGCGCATCCCCAAATATCCCAAGGCTTCTTGCATCGCGATGGCGTTGATGACGGTTGCGAGCATACCCATGTAGTCGCCGCTGGTACGTTTGATGATACCGTCCTTGGCGGCCGTGACGCCTCGGATGATGTTGCCGCCGCCGATGACGACACCCACTTCGATGCCGTTGTCCACAAGCTGCTTGATCTCTTCGGCGATGAATTTAAGGATCGAAGTGTCCACTCCATATCCGCTTTCGCCCGCCAACGCTTCGCCCGAAAATTTCACCAACACCCGTCGTCTGGCCATAACGAATCCTCTCCTCCACCTCAAAGTTGAGCGATTTTATCCAAAACTTACTTTGAAAAAACTATAATCGGCCGCCTAACCCACTCGAGCATTCTCTTTACTATTCAAGAATAGGTTGATGGAAGGCATCAACGTTTCAAGATCGGCCGGGCCATATACGATGGTTCGCCGAGAACCATCGCGGTATCGTCGATCGCGTCGCGACTTCTTTCGTCTCTATCGAGATCGTCGTTGCCTGGAATGAAAAGAACAACTATTGTTTCTATCTACTTACGAAGGTGACCTACCCTAATCGGTGATTTCGTCAAAATCGATCTAGAGACAGGGGACGTGGTCGATCGGCTCCATACAGGCGGCGCTCCCGAACAAGCCCACGCTTCATACGAATCCCAAAGGCCAACGAACCAGTTGGCCTCCTCATGATTTCTTGCCTATTGCTATCGTAAGCGTATCAGCTCCAGAGGATTGATGTGCCGATTTTTCTGTGTAACTTCGAACATCAAGTCCTTTTGCACCCGACCGATGACGTATCCTTTACGGATTTTTTTCCCTTCGTGAATGGTCGGGGCGATCTTGTCCATCTTGGCATAGATCGTGTGAAGATTGTTGCGATGCTCCACAATGACCACTTTACCCAACATGGGCGTATCCTTGGCGAAGACCACACGGCCGTTGAGCACCGTTTTGACTTTGGCGTTACGTTTGAGGGGTTGGAGGGTGACCGATTCGTTGAAGATCTTGATCTTGTAGATAGGGTCGATATACGTGCCGAACCTCTTGACCACTTTGGCCCGTCCCACGGGAGATATGGTTTTGGGCCCACGATAGCGGCCTACGGCATGTTTTTGATACGAAGAGCCGATCGTGCGAACCTTTAGATGGTCCGCCCGTGCGATCTCCGTACGTTCACTCTTCGTTCGCTTTCGTCGTGAAGCTTCGATTTGCCGTTTTTTGAGGATATTGAGTTTGGCCAAAGTCTTTCGGAGATCGCTCTCCTCTCGTTGAATCTTCTCCAGACGTGTCTTGTACGCTTTTTTTTCCTTCTCGAGCTGAGCCACCAGTTTTTTTCGCCGGGCTTTCTCTTCGTCGGCCTCTTTTTTGCGTTTTTGGAGACGGGCGATCATCTGACGAATTCTATCTGCCTCTTGTCGAAGGGATTGTGCTTTTGAGACCGTTTTGAGATAGGAGCGTTGTAGATCGCGAATCCGGGCGTTGTCACTCTCGATCAACGAACGGATCACTTCGGAGGCCACAACGTCGTCGGGGGATTGGATGCCTTTTTCTTTTTTGATCTCTTCGAGGATGTAACGATTGGCCAACAGATCGACCAGCCTTCGTTTCTTCTCCTGTCGGATGGCATCGAGTTTTTCGGTCTCTTGGAGGATTTGGCGCAGATTCTTCTGCCCCTCTTCCAAAAGCACGGAATTGACGGCGATCTCCTTGTCCAAAGTGGCGATCATACGATCGAGTCGAGCGAGGCTTCGACGGTTCTCTTCGATTTGTCGAGCGATTTTGGCCAGCTTTCTGTCCATCTTCGCGTAGGTGCTTCGCGTCGAAGCGAGCCGTTTTTTGGAGTGCTGGATCTTGGTGTCGATCGTCGCTGCAAAAAATGGTGACACACTCAAAAGAAGTGCCACCACAAGATGAAGCCACATATTTTTCAAAACTCCTCTTTGAAACGTAACACGACCCACAAAGCGCAAAAAAATGCGATACCGAAACCTGCCGACGCCAACCAAGCTAGATCGTCGATCTGTAGTAAAACCGAAGAATCGATCGCCATTTCATCGAGCATCCCCCTCACTTTCGAATCCGAGAGAAAAAGGTAAACCGCCCCTACGACCGATATCAAAGCCACCGACGCATCGACCAGCGCAAGACGGAAGAGTACGCCACTGCGCAGCCAAACGGGCGCGCCGAAAAGGGCCATGATACGCATGCGTTCACTATGTTCGAGCTGCCATATCATCATCTGCTTCATCACCAGTAAAAATCCGATCAGAGCGATCAAAGCGGCGAAAATGTAAAAATTGCTTTTCATGAACAGAAGCATTTCATAAAGCCTATCGTGCTCTTTTTCGAAAACCTGGACCTTTTTGACCCCTCGAAGGGCCATCAACTCTTTTTTGAGCTTTTCGAGCCGTTTTTTGTCGGGGTAGTGGCGGAGCTTGAGAAGATAGAAGGCGGGCAAAACCTTTTTGATCGTCTGCAGCTCCCCCCGTGAAATCTGTTGCCTGAGTCGGTTGAGGATATGGGAAGGATCGACTTTTCGAGCGGAAGCCACCAAAACGCTGGCATTTCTAAGCTCCGACGCCGTAACATTTTTATCGGCGACCACGATCACGGTATATTGGGCTTGCAGCCTCGATTCATAACTTTCGACGACACGGTCGAAAACCCGTAGATATTCGATCGCAAACAGAATCGCGAAAAGCGGAAGGATCAACCCCAAGTGGTTTTTAATGGATGTCATAGACGACTCCGTTTTCGATCATCAAATGACGATACGTCGCGCCGAAACTTTCGGGGATTCTATGTGTCACGACGACGACCGTCGTTTCGAGCTCTTCGTTGGCACGCTCCAACAACTCCCAAACCACCTGCGAGGAGTAATCGTCCAAATTACCGGTGGGCTCGTCGGCCAGGATCAAAAAGGGATTGTGGGCCAAGGCTCGGGCCATCGCCACTCGCTGCTGCTCACCACCGCTCAGTTCCATAGGAAATTTGTCCGACTTGTGAGAGAGTTTGACATGTTTGAGCAATTTCACGGCCTGGGCACGGCAGACATCTTTAGGAAAGCCGGCGATAATGAGCGGCAACATCACATTTTTCTCCACCGTCCACTCTTTGATCAGTTTGTAATCTTGAAAAACGATACCAATATGCCGTCGTAATTTGTAGAGTTTGGCCGCCGAAATGGTGCGCATATCCATGCCACCCACCGAGAGTTCGCCGCCGGCGATCTCCATCGCTCCGTAAAGAGAGCGTAACAGCGTCGATTTCCCACTTCCGCTGGCACCTGTCACGAAGACAAATTCACTCGTTTGGACACGGAACGTGGCATCCTTGATCACCGGATCGTGCCTTGGATAAGCCAAAACCAGTCCATTGGATTCTATGACGTTGCGCATAGCCACTCCTTCAGAGCGTGGTGGGCTTTCAGATTGGTACCCGTCGCGACGGGCTTATGGGGATAGTAGTTCGCACCTTCGTCGGACAGAAAGAGATATTTGTGTTCGGGCCGGTCGAAACTACCCAACGAGACGCGCACCAACCCTCTCCTTTCGTCGATGGCATAGAAACGTTCCAGATGAACGAAATATCCCTCCGCGACGTTCGCCTTCGACGGTTTACGTTTGAAAAGCTCGGAAATGGCGAGATCGCGGCTACAAAAATCGAAAGCTCCAATTGTCCGTTTGCAAGGAGAGCGCTCGAGAGATTCGAAACGGATTTCGTAAATGTCCTTGCGCAAACGCAGCCAACGCTCCTCATACTTGCTTTTCACGGCGGCATCCGCATTCTTTTCCAGGCTCAACCGCACCTTCCGGGGTCGAGTGAACACCTCCATCGCATAGTGAAAATAGTTCTCGCTATCGGTACGAAGTTCGAGGGTTCCACCGGGCTCGAGTACCCGCGACGCCTCGGCGACGAATGCGTCGGAGATGACCCGTCGATGGGGTTTTTTATCCCATGGCACCGGAAAATGGACGAAAATCCGCTGCACGCGATTGCTGGGTAAAAGCTCCAAAAAGAGACGTGCGTCGTAATCGATCACCCAGACGTTGTCCAATTGCTCCAGATCGATGCGTCGCATCACCTGTTCCAAGGAAGGTCGATGAATCTCCAGCCCGATCAGATGAACGTCGGGTCGATTCTTGGCTTGATGGATGAGATGGCGCCCACTCCCGAATCCCACTTCCACCCATAGCGGTTTGTCAGGTAGCTTGTCGCTATCGAACGTGCCGATCTCTTTGAGGCAGGGGTGTGGCTTTTGGAGTTTGGCCCGCTCTATGCCTGCGATATTGGCATAGATCAACGGAGGCCCGACACGATCGAGATAAGCTTGCAGCGCCTTTTTGATAAGAGTGTTGGGAGAGGGACGAGAGATCTTCTCCGCTTTGATCAACGCGGAGTCCGCCTCTCTTTTCACTTGGAGCAAAAAAGGCACGTCCGCCACCTCGACCCCGATCAAACCCTCGTTGGCATGTTCCAAATTCCCGGCATACCAGAGAAATTCAACGTCCCCGTGACGAAAAGGAAAGATCGAAGGGTCGAATTCGCCGATACGTATATGGGGCATGGGGGCGTGTCACTTCCCTTCTTTGGGAAGATAAAGCTCCACAGATTCGGAAGGTTTCGATCGGATGCCGTAGCGATCCACTTCGACGATCCGATAGGTGTATTTGGTACCAGGATTCATCGTTTTGTCGACGAATTTCGTTCCATAAATCCCTGTAAAAACCTTTTTTCTCTTCGTCAAACCCTTCCAGTGGGTACGGATCACTTCATAGTGATCGGCCCGTTGATCGACCGGTCGCCAAATGATGATCGCCTGGTTGAAGGCGGTTTTGGCCGCTGTCACGACGGGGGCGGCCGGTTTGGAAAGGGTAGAACCTGCGACAGGAGATTCGGGCATTTTGCTTTCCAGACCATCCTTGTCGACCGATGTCACTTTGTAATAGTAGACCTTGCCGTCACCATCGATATGATCCTCGAACGACGTGCCCTGAACTTTTGCACGATAATCGTAAAAGCCTATGGCGAAAGGTGCCCGATAAACTTTGTAGTAGACGACGTCACGGGTAGGACTGGGTTGCCAAGTCAGCTGAATCATTCGCGGTTTGTCGTTGGTCGCTTGCAATTTGGATGGAGGCAAGGGAAGAGGTTTCGTGATCGCTTTGACAGGCTGACTCGGGCCGGACACCAATCCATTGCAGAGTTTGACGCGTACCCGATACATATAGACTTCACCGTCACCCAGATGTTTGTCCATATATTCGGCGCTGAGACGATACTTGAGTGTCGCGATCTCTTCCCACTTTTCAGGTTCCGTCACCGAAGCTCTCTCGATCACATAACCGATGACTCTCGGGTCTTGGTGAGGACGCCATATGAGTTTGATACGATTCGGTAAATCGGTAATCGCTCGGATGAAGCTGACCGAATGGATCATAGGCGCCGTTTTGACTTGTATGGGTGCGGATTGCACCGATTCGTAACCCTCTTTGTCGAAGGTGGACATCTGGTACATGTAGGTCGTGCCCGGTGCCAATCCGGTATCGACGAAATGGGTACTGTACCGATCGTCCACTTCGGCGATGCGTTTGAGCTTTCTATCCTTGCTATCGGGATCGAGGCGGTAAATACGGTAACCTTCGATCGAAAGGGAGGGCACCATCTGCCATTCCAATCCCACCGTCGTCATCGTGGCGATACTTCGGAGGGCGGTGACGCGGGGAAGGTCCTTTTTGATTTTCGGCTCACCGCCGGGCGTGACGAACACCCCTTTCGAGGCACAGCCTGTCGCTACGATCGTCAAAGCGATGTAAAAAATGGCGCGGATCCAGTATTTCATGCAGTTGCTCCTTCGCGAAGTGTCTCTCCATTTTTTCCTGCATATCGTCCGGTATAGGAGCCACGAATTGCATCGTCCGACCGGTTACAGGATGATCGAGGTAGAGAATGTACGCATGCAGTAAAATTCGTTCGATTTTATCCTTTCGGCTCTTAAAACCGTATAAACTATCTCCGAGAATATGGCGATTCAAAGAGGCGAGGTGAACCCTGATCTGATGGGTGCGCCCCGTGAAGAGTTTGGCACCGATCAATTCGTATCGACTCTTTTCATCGTATAGCAGCTTTTCGAAGCGTGTCTTCGCCGCTTTGCCTCCTTTCACGATACCCATTTTGAGCCGATTGGCAGGATTTCTGCCGATAGGCCCTTCGACGATACCGGAGGCTTTGAGCGGCAAATCGATCAGAGCCACATAGTAACGGCCCATACGCTTTTCCTGCAACTGAAGAGCCAATTTCTCGTGGGCTTCGTTGGTTTTGGCGACGACCATGGCACCGCTGGTCTCCTTGTCGAGCCGGTGGACGATGCCATGACGCTCTTCACCGCTGATCGTCGAGAGTCGAACCCCTTTGGCCTTGAGCCAGTCGACAAGCGTGGCTTCCTTCACGCTGGGCGCCGGATGGACCACCAGGCCCGACGGTTTGTCGATCACGAGGATCGCGTCGTCTTCGTAAAGAATCGGTACATCGAAATCGACGGCCATGGCCTGTGTCGCTTCCCGTTCGGGCAATTCGTAAGTGACGATCTCACCCGCAGAGACTTTATGTCCCGCTTTCTTGATTTGACGGCCGTCGACACTGACGAAACCCTTTTTGATCAATTGTTCCACTTGGTTGCGAGATCCCCCCAGCTTTTTTTGCAAAAATCGATCGAGCCTGGTCGGGGCGTTCACGTCCGTAGGAACCGTTAAACTCATTTTTTTCATCGGTTGGGTACAATTTCCTAAATTTTGAAAGCGATACAAGTGGTATGAAACATAGACTGATGTTCGATCGGCGCATTTTAACACACTTCGATTTTTTCCTGATACTACTGATTCTACCGCTGATCGCCATCTCTCTCTTTCTCGTTAGAGAAATCAGTCCGGCTCTATTCAAGAAGGAGCTCTTTTATATTGGGCTTGGTTTCGTCGTTTTCGTGCTCTTTTTCTTGATTCCATGGCGCTCGATCCGATGGCTCATTCCTTTTTTCTACTGGTCCACGATACTGCTACTCGTGAGCGTAGATCTTTTCGGTGTCACCAAGTTGGGAGCCCAGCGCTGGCTCGAAATCCCTCTCGTCGGTCTGACGATCCAGCCCTCCGAACTTTTCAAACCCGCCTTTTTGTTGATGCTCGGCCACCTCATCCAAGAAAATCCACCCCCCAAAGAGGGATATGGACTGCGAGATTTCGCCAAATTTTCACTCTTCATTCTACTCCCTTTCTTGCTGATCGCCAAAGAACCGGACCTTGGCACGGCCATGGTGCTTCTCATCATCGGATACGGCATTCTTTTTTTGGTAGGCGTTCATTGGAAAATCTGGGCGGGAATCTTGATCGTCTTGACGATAGGAGCGCCATTTCTCTACACGCATCTTCACGATTATCAGAAAAAACGTATTCACGACTTCCTAGCCGAAAAACCGAGCTACCACGTCCAACAATCGATCATCGCCATCGGATCCGGCGGTATGACGGGTAAACCCAAAGAGGAGGCCACCCAAACCCAGCTTAAATTTCTTCCGATCGCCTCGAGCGACTTCATCTTCGCCTATTTCGTGGAACGCTTCGGTTTCGTCGGCGCAGCCCTACTCATTCTGATCTACGCGTTGCTCATCTTGCATATTCTAAGTCTCGGTATGCACGCCCGGGGAGACTACTTCATCCAAGTGACCGCTTACGGAATCGCTTTTTTGCTCTTCGTCTATACCTCCGTCAATATCCTCATGACCATCGGCTTGGCCCCCGTCGTAGGCGTTCCGCTCCCCCTCGTCAGCCATGGTGGCAGCAGTTTTCTAAACTTCATGGTCCTCTTCGGTATCCTGGAAAATTTTATTGCTTTTCGCTTCAATTTCCTGTATAATTCCGGCTCCAAAGTCACTTTCCTTTAAAGGGTCTATAGCTCAGTTGGTTAGAGCATCCGGCTCATAACCGGATGGTCCCAGGTTCGAGT
>CAZORY010000039.1:0-12043 GCA_964582435.1 uncultured Campylobacterales bacterium | reverse complement strand
TGCCCTGGGGATCGTCGTCGTCAGAGGACCTAAAATGAGCGCTTACAACGATATTTTGGAACGCATCAACTCCAGCCGAGTCGTGTTGGAACGCCACTTCTGCGGCGGTAAAGCGACGGTTTTCATGCGGATCATTTTCGAAACATCCCATCTCGTCGGCAAACTGATCAAACCGCCCAAACTCAAAGAAGCGCAGGTCTTTTTGGTACGAGGTGAGGCGTTGATTCCCTTCACGGAGCCGACGGAACTGTTGGCGAGCGATTTGATCGCCGGCTTCGCCGCCGTGGAAGACGCACCGCGATTGAAGGTATGGTTCTATGAACTTTAGGGCTATTTTCAAGGTGCTCAGCCTCATCGGCATGACACTTTCTCTTTTCTTTTTGAGCGACATTTTCGTCGGTTGGCTGTACGGGGAGCGCTATGAAGAGTTCGCCCTTTACGATCTTCTCTTTTTCACTCTCAATTTGGCGATCTATCTGATTTTGAAAAAGGATCCGATCACTCTCAAAATCAGAGAGTCGATCCTTTCGGTCAATCTGCTTTGGGTGTTGATCGGCGTGGCCGGAGCGGTCCCACTGATACTCTATACCCATGTCTCCGCCGCTTCGGCCTTTTTCGAAGCGATCAGCGGCTTTACGACGACGGGGGCGACGGTCTATAGCGATATCGAATCGCTGCCCCATATGATTCTTTTTCATCGGAGCCTGATGCACTGGCTGGGGGGTATGGGGGTCATCGTTTTGAGCGTAGGACTACTCTCTTTCATCAATCCCACCGGCAGCCTTTCTCTCTTCAAAGCCGAAGCGACGGGTATACAAATCGAAAAACTACGCCCAAAAATCAAAGATACGGCATTGAGCCTTTGGGGGATCTATCTGCTGCTCACCTTTTTGGATACGTTGTTGCTCAAACTCTTCGGTATGAATTGGTTCGATGCGATCAACCATGCCTTTTCCACCCTTTCGACGGGCGGGTTTTCGACCAAGAACGATTCGATGGGACACTTTCACCACTATACCATCCTCTGGACGACGACGATCTTCATGATGCTCTCGGGCGTCAACTTTCTGGCTCATCTCAAACTTCTCTACAAGGATACGAGCGGTTTCAAAACGGCTGAAGTACGGTGGTATTTCACCGTTTTTATCGTTTTGAGTACCGCTTTGACGGCAGTCCACATCGACCTATCCGGCGATGGTCTCGCACATGCCGCGACCCATGCCTTTTTCACGATCGCATCGGTCATGACGACGACGGGTTTCGCGACGCTCGATTATGGTCGTTGGAGCCATCTGGCCATCGCCATCATCTTCATCGCGATGCTCATCGGCGGCAACGCAGGCTCGACGGCCGGCGGGATCAAAGTGATCCGCTACGTGGTCATCTCCAAAACCCTGATGGCCGAGCTCAAGCGGATACTCCATCCCAAGGCGATTCTCTCGGTCTATATCGACGGTATCAAGCAACCTTCCCAGGTCCTCGCTTCCACTTTCGGCTTTTTCGCCCTTTTCGTCTTTACCGTCGCGATGCTGAGCGTCTATATCTATGCCAGAGGTTATGATGAAATGACCGCAATCTCAGGGGCTTTGGCGATCGTCGGCAACATCGGCCCCGGTTTTTCACATGTAGGCCCGGCCGACAACTTCGGTTTTTTCAGCGATTTGGACAAGTTGGTGATGTCGATCGGCATGATCATCGGCCGACTGGAGTGCTATACCGTCTATATTCTGTTCACCGCGAGCTTCTGGAAACGTTTCTAAATTCTGAAAATTCGCCTAAACGTACGGCGTATCCCTATCCTTTGTCTATCTTCGATATTTACCATCCGTTAACTCTCAATTTGTTTCCGTTTGAGTTATGGGTCTATAATCTCGATAACAATTTGTGAAATGGAGAATATCGTGATGAATGAGACAGTCGAAGCGATCAAAAAGGAAGTCGGTAAGGTGATCGTCGGCCACGAGCATCTTGTAGACAGTATGCTCATCGCGCTGCTATGCGAGGGGCACCTTCTGGTCGAAGGTGTGCCCGGTCTTGCGAAAACGACGGCGATCAACGCCCTCTCCAAAGCGTTGGGCCTGGATTTCAAACGGGTGCAGTTCACGCCCGATCTTCTACCTAGCGACATCACCGGTACCGAAATCTACGATCCTAAATCGGCCGAATTCCGGGTCAAACATGGCCCGGTTTTCACCAATCTCCTATTGGCCGACGAGATCAACCGGGCGCCGGCCAAAGTCCAAGCGGCCCTTTTGGAAGTGATGCAGGAGCGCCAGGTGACCATCGCGGAAGAGACCTATCCGGTCGATCGCCCTTTTTTGGTGCTTGCGACGCAAAACCCGGTGGAGCAGGAGGGGACCTATCGTTTGCCTGAAGCGCAACTGGACCGTTTCATGATGAAAGTGGAAGTGGGCTACAACACGATCGAAGAGGAGTTCGAAATCGTCAGCCGTGTCGCCGCCAAGGGATTCGGAGAAATCGTTCAAGTGGCGGGTAAAAGTGATATCGTGGCGATGCAGGAGGCCCTGGGAAAAGTCCATGTCGACGAAGCGGTGCAAAAATATATGCTCAAACTTGTGTTCGCCTCTCGATTTCCCCTGGATTACGGCTTGGCGGAGATGGCCGAATATATCGAATTTGGCGCCAGCCCCAGGGCATCGATCGATCTTTTCAAAGCTAGCCGTGCGATGGCGTTGATCCGTGGGAAGGATTATGTGACACCTTTGGATATCGCCGAAGTGGTTCACGATGTCTTACGACACCGTATCCTACTCAACTACCGCGCCGAAGCGGCAGGCATCGATAGCGACGATATCGTCAAAGCGATTCTCAAAACGGTCAAAGCACCGTGAGAGGAACGAGAAGAGAGGGATGATGGACAAAAGAGTCAAAGAGATCCTGATCAAGACCCGACGGCGCCTGTTCGGCCCGAACATCGGCAACAACATTTCCACGTTTCAGGGCAACGGGATCGACTTCGCCGAGCTAAGAGAGTATACCTACGGCGATGACGTGCGAAAGATCAACTGGAAAGCGACGGCCAGGGAGCAGAAACCTTACGTGAACGTCTTCAACGAAGAGCGAGAACTCAATATCGTCGTCGGTTTTTGTGTCGCAGGGTCGATCTATTTCGGATCGGTGCGTCAAAAGCAAGAGACGATGGCGGAGATTCTGGCGCTGTTGGGATTCGCCGCGATCAAGAACTCGGACAAAATTTCGTCGATCTTTTTCGACGAAAAGCTCGATCGTTGGTTCCGTCCCTCCAAAAGTCCCAATATCGTCCACGCCGCTCTCGAATACGCTTTGAACCTTCCGGTTTTGCGACGCCGATTGGATTTGCAAAGATTCGCGGACTTTTTGCTGAATACCATCAAAGAGCGTTCGATCGTACTGCTGGTGGGCGATTTTCTGGAAGAGGCCGACTTCTCCTGGCTTGCGGCTAAACACGAGCTCTATGCGGTGATCGTCAGAGATCCTTTCGAAGAATCCCCTGATCTATGGGGCGAATACGACCTGATCGATCCGGTCAGCGGCGTACATCATAGGCTTCGGATGGATGCGAAGACCATCGGGATTCACGCACGGTTGTTGGCCGAGCACGATGGGAAGCTTTTTGAACAGTTCCACAAACATCGTATCGGTTACACGAAGATTGCGACCGACGAAGATCCCTTCCTCAAACTCAGGGAGATGCTCAAATGAACCCGTCGACGGAAAAGGTGCTCCAACAGCTCAAAGATATCAAACCGCCGGTACCGGTCCCCGATCATTCGTTGTGGCTTCTGCTGGGAGTGTTAGGGATCTGTTTCGCGGTGGCCATGGCGATTTTTTTCTATTGGCGTCGGTATCGACTGCCAAAATATAGACGGCGTGAAGACCCGATCGCCCAAGCCAAACGCAAACTTCGGTCGATCGACTACCGCCGGACCAAAGAAGCGGTCTATACCTTCGGAGAATATTTGCCCCGTCTGATCGGAGAGGATGAGGAAACGATGGCCGAGTTCGAGCGTGTCGAATCCCTTTTGACACCTTATAAATACAAAAAGGAGGTCCCCAATCTGGACGCTAAAACGATCGAAGCGATGAAGAGATTGGTAGACAAGGGGCTCAAACATGGGTGAATTCGTTTTCGAGTATCCTTGGGTACTCTCTCTTATCCCTCTGTTCATCCTCTGTGTGTTCAAGTGTCCGCCACGATTCGAAAGTCTCTGGTTTCCTTTGAGCGATCGGTTGGCTCGTTCGGCAGGCATGGCGACCGCACGAACGGTATGGATGCAAATCTCGATTTTTACCCTTTTAGCCGTTGCTTTGGCATCCCCGGTCGTACAAAACGACGTGCAAGTGACCCATGACAAGGGATACGAAATTTCGCTCATTCTAGACGCCAGCGGTTCGATGGCGCAAAACGGCAAATTCGATATCGTCAAAAAGATCGTCACCTCATTCGTCAAACATCGTCCCCATGACAAGATCGGTTTGACGATTTTCGCCGATTTCGCCTATGTCGCGGTACCGCTGACTTATGACAAAGATTCGCTGCTCAGGCTTCTGGACAAAGTCGAAGTGGGGATCGCAGGGACCAGTCGGACGGCACTTTACGAAGCGCTCTTCATGAGCACCAAGCTCTTCAAGCACTCCCATGCCAAGCACAAGATCGCCATTTTATTGACCGATGGGATGGACAATACCGGTACCGTCCCCCTCGATGTAGCGATCGATACCGCCAAGAAATATGGCATCACCGTCTATACGATCGGTGTGGGACAACCGGGAGATTTCGACCCTTACGTGCTCGAAAAGATCGCCAAAGAGACGGGTGGTAAATTTTTCGCCGCCGATAGCGTGAAACGACTTCAAGAGGTCTATCGCACGATCGACAAATTGGAAAAAAGCGAAATCAAAGGCCAACGGTACATCCAAAAACGCCACTACTTCGCCTATCCGCTATCGGCCGCTTTGGTGTTGATGGTTCTACTGGCTCTTGGTGGGGTGAGACGTCGTCAGGTAGGAGGTGGCGTATGACGTTTTTGCATCCATGGTGGTTGATCGGATGGCTCGCGCTTCCACTGCTTTGGTGGTGGGGTCGAGGAGAGGCCCAGGACTTGAAAAAACGGTTCCGTCCCGATCTTTACACCAAGATGGTCGCCAAAGGGGGTGGCTTGAGTCGTCGAACAAGGCGGATGTTGCTTATGGTGGCAATCGCGCTCTCTTTGGTAGCGCTCGCAAGGCCCGTCATCGAAAAAGGGACCATCGAAGTGACAAGCGATACGATCGACATGGTCGTGGGATTCGATATCTCCCGTTCGATGTTCGCCGACGACATCTATCCCAATCGCCTGACATTCGCCAAACGCAAATTTTACGAATTTCTCGACGATATGAAACAGGCGCGTATCGGCGTCGTAGGTTTTAGCTCCAGAGCTTTTCTGATCGCGCCGTTGACGAGCGATTTCGCCTCGTTGAAATATCTGGTGGAGCATATGGGGTTCGATTATGTCAGTTTACGAGGGACCGACATCATGGCGCCTCTACAGGTGACGGCGCAACTTTTGAAGCGGAGCAAAACCAAAGTGTTGCTTCTTTTTACCGATGGCGGGGACAAAAAGGATTTTTCTCGAGAGATCGCCTACGCCAAAAAAGAGGGGATCAAAGTCTTCATCTACGCCGTAGGAACGCAAAAGGGCGGCGTGATGAAAACCGACCACGGTGTGGTACGAGACGCCAAAGGCGACATCGTCGTAATACGCCTCAATCCTGCCATCGCGACATTGGCGCAAGCAACCGGAGGGGTTTATCAGAGATATACCTTAGGAGAAGGGGATATGAAGCGATTGGCGAGGGCGATTCGAAGCCTAGTGGGGCATGGGGAGAGACGATCTCGTACGATTCACGATCGGGAGGAGCTTTTCGTCTATCCCTTGGCGTTGGCGATGCTGCTTTTCGTGATGGCGTCGACCTCGTGGCCCGAGAAAAAAAGAAGGAAGAGTGAATGAAAAGGGTATGGCTACTGTCGCTGGTGGTCCTGACGTTGCAGGCGGGGTTGTTGGATTTCGTCTCCCTCCAAAAGGCCCAAAAGGCCTATCGCCAAGGGGATTACGAACAGGCGGCGAGGATCTACGAAAAACTCGCACCCGCCAAGGGAGACGCCGCATGGCTCGATGCGGGAGATGCCTGGTACAAAAAGGGCGACTACGCCAAAGCCGCGAAGGCGTACGAAAAGGTGAAGGATCCCTCGCTGGCCTTTCAAAAGTGGCACAATCTAGGCAATACGTACGCCCATATGGGCCAAATCGATCAAGGGATCGCCGCTTACGAAAAGGCGTTGAGGATCAAAGACGACCCCGATACGCGGCACAATCTGCAACTTTTGAAACAATTGAAACGAAAACGCCAAAAAGATCGCGATCGAAAGAATCGACAACAAAAAAAGAACTCCCAAGGAAAAGGTCAACCAAAAAGCGACAAACAGCAAAACAAGGGCCAATCCCAGTCGAACGATCAAAACAATCAGCAGAGCCAAAAGAGCCAAAAAGGGACATCGAACCAGGCAAAACCCCAAAATCACGACAAGCGCTCAGGCGAACCTAAAGAGAGGCGAGGGCAACGTTCGAAGGGCGACGAAAGGAAGCAAAAGCACGAAAAGGCGCGAAAGAGAGAGGGCGAGAAAAAGGGAGGATCGCGCCGCCAAGGGACGCAGGCACGATCCGATACATCGAAGAAAACCTCATCTCCCATCTCCGATATGGAACTGAGAAAGTGGGAGCGCTCGCTCGAACGGCGACAGATCCATACACTGATGTTACCGATGCCGACGAAACCATCCAAAAGGAGTGACGATGCGACGAATCCTTGGTAAATGGTGGCTCTTTTTGCTACTGGCACTACCGCTTATGGCCGGTGTGACGATCGATGTGGACAAGCGGGAGGTGACGAAGGGCGATACCGTCACTTTCACGATCACGGCCCAGGGGGATAACGTCGTGTTTCCCGTAATCAAGCAGATCGGAGGGTTTCCCATCCTAGGAACCTCCCAACGATCCAATATCGCCATCGTCAACGCTCAAGTGACCCGAACCATCTCCAAAAGCTACACGTTCGCTCCGATGAAGGATGTGTCGATACCCTCTTTCGACGTGAAAGTTGACGGCCGAACCTATCGTACCGATCCCGTGACGATTCGTGTCGTCGATCATCCCGCACCCGGCAAAGGGGGAACCGCCGGCGAATATCTGATACAAATGGATCTCGACAAACGCAAACTGCGTGTCGGCGAACCGGTGGTCATGACGATCACATTGCGCTATCCTACCGGTCAAAACGTGGTCCAAGCCAATATCCAACCCCCTCATTTCGAAAATTTTTGGATCAAGAAAGTGGACGATGGCCATCGAAGGATCGAGGGAGATTCCGTCGTGGAGACCTATCGATATCTCGTTTTTCCCCAGAAATCGGGCCATTTCACGCTCGGCCCCGTAACGGCCAAGATCGCCAGACGGGTACGCGTCAAGCCTCCGATCGACGATCCCTTTTTCAACGACGACTTTTTCAACGGCTTCTTCGCCAGGCTTCAGTGGCGGCGCGTCGCATCCAACGCCGTAAGTGTGGATGTGGACCCGCTACCTGGCAACGTAGAGCTTTATGGAAATTTTTCGATCGATGCGCAAGCGGCACGTACCGAGGTCGAAGCGAACAAACCTCTGAAGGTGACGATCACCGTCGAAGGGGAAGGTAACATCGAAGATGTACCGAAATTCGAGCCCGACGTGCCGGGTGCCGTCGTCTACGCCGACGATCCCAAGATCGAAGAGTGGATCAAAGGGGGCGTCTACGGTGGGCGCTTCATGCAAACGATCACTTTCGTCGCCGATAGGGATTTTACGGTGCCTTCTTTCGTGATTCGTTACTACGACCCCAAACTCGATAAAGTCGTGACCAAAAAGACGGCTCCGATACCCATTCATGTGATCGGGGCTGAAAAAATTCCTCCTTCCAAAGCCCAATCGTCCTCTATCGCACCTTCGAAAGAATCGCCCTCCGATGGGGGGACGAGGATCCCAAAAAGTGAGGGGAAATCTTCCCACATTTCCATGCCTTCCGTGTCATGGTGGCTGGCTGTCCTTTTACTTCTCGGTGGTTTCGCTTTAGGGGTCGCCACTTTGATTGGCTGGCAGCGTTTGATACGTCCAAGACATGTAGCGCATCCGGCACCCGCCGCACGGAAAATTTTAAGGGCCAAAAACGATCACGAACTCTTCGAACTACTGTTGCCGTACGCCAAGGAGGACGAAGCGATCCAAACCGCTCTTACGAAACTGGAAGCCAACCTCTACGGCGGTGCCCATCATCGCATCGACAAAAAGGAGATGGCCGCTATCGTGGCGGAATTGGAGGGTGATCGTTGATCGGTTTCTATAACGATCGTACAAAAAAACTGCGATCCGAAACGCTCGATCCTCAACGTCTGAGGGTAGCTACGATGCGTCGAGGTTGGAGGAAAAGAGCGAGTGCTTCTTGAATGTCCCGACATAGTAGATCGCTGGATGCGAGTGTTCGGGGCGTACACCCTTCCGCTTCTAGAATACAGATGCCCAAGGCCGCGATTTGAAGCATCGAAGCGTCGTTGTTGCCATTGCCCAATGCAGCGCATCGCCAGGCACCGAGACTTTCGACGAAGGCCCGTTTTTCTTCGGTATGATCGTCACTTCGAAGTATCTTCACCTCGATGCCTAGTGGTTCGACGTGACGAGCGACGGTGCCGAAGGTGTCGGCGGTGATCACGTATAGCTCGAAAGTTTCGCCGAGTCGTTTCAAAAGTTCCGCCACCTTCGGCTGTAACAGCCCGTCTTTGGCCAATGTACCGTTGTAGTCGCATACGATCGTATCGATATTCAAAGTGGCGAAGTGGGGGATGTGAATGCGCATCTGAGCTCTCTTTTATTTGAATGATAGCACTTTTTCATTATCATCGAAAACTATAGACATCGATCTCTACTCTTTTGAACGAACTTGCATAGGTGCGGAATTCTCTTCGAACAAATATGAAAAAGGGGCCAAAAATGGCCGAGGAATCGGCATTGCATTACTACATCGCGCTCTCGATTTTTTTGCTGTCGATCCTCTCTCTTTTTTTGATTTGGCAGGCATGGCGCTATTTTCGCACGATGTGGTTATGGAAAACGGTTCAAAAAGAGTCATGGCCGGCCGAATGGAGGAGGGTTTTGGAGAAAATCCCCCATTATCGAGCGTTACCGGAGCCTCTGAAAGAGCGATTGCGGCCTCGGATGCTTTTTTTCGTGCGGACCAAAGAGTTCGTCGGTGTTGGTTTGACGGTGACGGAAGAGATGAAGGCGGTCATCTCTTTCTACGCATGCTTGTTGGTCTTGAATCTACCTGACGAATGCTACGGTGAGTTGATGACGATCCTCGTCTACCCCTACGATATGGTCGCCGAAGAGGTCAGGGCACACGGCGGGATCTACGAAGAGGGGCGCCTGATCTTGGAAGGCCGCAGTAGCGGCGATACGGTCGTGATCGCTTGGAACGAGGCGAAACGACAAGCGTATCATCTAAGGCACCACAACGTCGTACTTCACGAATTCGCGCATGTACTCGATTTCGAAGACGGCATACCTGATGGCGTACCGCCGTTGGAACGTTCCCACTATCATCGTTGGACGTCGGTGCTTTACAAACATTACCAAGCGCTCAAACAGCGCAGCCAAAAGGGCCGACACTGGGACGATTACCGCCTTATCGGCGAGTATGCCGCCACCAACGAAGCGGAGTTTTTCGCCGTCGTCACCGAACTTTTTTTTCAAAAACCCCACACGCTCAAAAGCCATTTCCCTGACCTCTACGAGGAGTTCAAAAGCTTCTATGGGCTCGATACCGAGGCGCTTTTCAACCATCTCGAAAGTTAATTTCGATATCCTCATGAATCTCGATAGATAAGGATGACTCATGGTGGAATTTCTGAAAAAAGCGACCGAATGGGTGCTCGACAAAGAAGAACAGGCGGCGAAAAATTGCAAAATCGACCTCAAAGACGTTCAAAAACAGATCGACATGATTTTGCAAAAGAGAGAGAAGCTGCAAAAAGAGTGTGAAGAGAATCTCAAAGAGCTCGACCATATTCTCGATCGCCTAGAAGCGATCAAAGCCAAAGAGGAGTCGTGCCGTCGGCAATGATCCAAAAGCGGTGATACGATCCCGACCGCCGGTAGCGTAAACTTGACATGGAGATGTACAGACCCTGGATAGAGGCCTTTTCGGGCTTGGGCCTCTTTCTGTTCGGCATGGTCTATCTCGAAGAGCAGATACGACACTCCGCCGGATGGGCCTTCAAAAGATGGGTCCGCACGGCCACGCGGACGAGAGAACGCAGTTTCGTAGCGGGTATCGCGGCGACCGCTCTTTTTCAGAGCTCTTCGGTCGTGACGTTGATGGCCCTCTCGTTGGTGGGTGCGGGCTTGATGGATCTATCCCATGCGATCGCCACCGTTTTCGGCGCCAATATCGGTACGACCGTCACGGCATGGATCGTCGGTTTCGTCGGCTTCAAAATGGATATCGAACTCATCGCCTACGCCTTGGTGGGTATCGGAGGTTTGGGCAGTGTCGTCATGGAAGATGAGAGCCGCATCCGAGCCCTTTCGAACGCCATGGTAGGTTTTGGCCTTATCTTTCTCGGCTTGGAAGGGATGAAAGAGAGTTTCACCGTCTTCGCGGCCGATATCGATTTGACGAAGTTGCGTTTCGATCACCCCGCGTGGTATGCGTTCGTCGGCTTCGCGATCACGGCGCTTATCCAATCGAGTTCCGCCTCCATCGCCATCGCTCAAAGTGCCCTTTTTGCCCATATCATAGGTTTCGAAGCGGCGGCAGCGTTCGTCGTGGGTGCCAACGTGGGTACGACCGTCACGGCGATACTCGGCGCCATCGGCGGTTCACCTGATAAAAAACGCACCGCCGCCGCCCATTTTCTCTTCAATGTTTCCACCGGTGTGTTGGCGCTGGTGGCGCTCTCTTATCTTGTGAAGTTGACGGATCTTTTGATGCCTCATGGAGATGCGGTTTTGCGAATCGCGCTTTTTCATACCCTTTTCAATGGGCTTGGCGTCTTGATATGGTATCCCTTCATTCCGGCGTTGGCACGGTGGTTGACGCCCTTTTTCAAAAAAGAGAAGGGGCATGTGACCCACTACATACACAACGTCTCCACGGAAATCCCCGATGTGGCGATGGATGCTTTGGGAAAAGAGATCGCCCATCTGGCCGAAGAGGTGGAGAGTTTCGCACTTTTGAGCGTCGCGATACCTCCTGAAGTGGCTCTCAAAGAAGGCACGCCCGTGGATAAACTGCTCTATGCATACCAGGTACCGCTCGATCTATCCTATCATCGTCTTTATGCCCATATCCGTCGTTTGGAAGGAGAAATCCTTCGTTTCGTCGCGCAACTCGCCACCCAGAGCGATGACGCGAAATTTCAATCATCCCTCGACCGATATGCCCGCATCACCACCTATTTGGCGACCGCCGCCAAGGCGATCAAGGATATGTTGCAGGATTTGGAGAGCTGGTTCGATAACGATCAGCAAGAGGCGGTCCGCTTTTTGCGTAACCTGCGCTACCAGATCGTAAAAAGTGTCCAAGCCTTTCACCGTGCTTTCGACTTGCAAGGCGATGATGGGGCGATCACCGAAATGGAGCGATTTTATAAACGGATCGCGCGATCCTACCAAGACACGATGGGTATCATCGCCGATCTATCGAACAATCGCGCGATCCCCTCCGAAATGACGACGATCGCGATCAACGATCTTCATCTAAGCAAAAGTTTTTCCAAATCGCTAAGAAACGTGTTGGTGGAATGGAAAGGTCTGGCGGATTAGACCTTTTTTCTATAGAAGGTGACGCCGTTTTCTCGGACCGTATCGAAACCTTCGGGTGTGAAGGCGATATCCGCATGCCCCAAAAAGAGATAGCCACCAGGCCTTAGCAGGCGGTGGATCGATTGAAGGGCTCTTCGTTTGTCTCCATCGGA
>CAZORY010000038.1:0-12166 GCA_964582435.1 uncultured Campylobacterales bacterium | reverse complement strand
CGATTGGCCTGTTTGACGATCTGCTCGAACCATTTGACACTCATACGCACGCCTGCTCCGCTGGCGCCGGCGGGGTTGTAACCCCAAGGCTTTTCGACGTAAGCCGGACCGGCGATGTCAAGATGGAGCCACTTTTGTTTGTACGCTTCTTCGATGAAACGATCGAGAAACAGTGCGGCGGTAATTGCACCGCCGTAGCGTGTGTTGGAGATGTTGCAAACATCCGCGATATCGCTTTTGAGTGTCTTTTTGAGATAACGGTTGAAGGGGAGGGTGCCGGTCAGTTCTCCCGCGTTGGACGCAGCCTTGGAGAAGCTGTGTTTGAGTTCTCGACTGTGCCCCATGATGCCCGTCGTATATTCACCCAGTGCCACGACGCACGCACCCGTGAGCGTGGCGTAGTCGAGTAGGTAGTCGGGTGCCACTTTCTCTTGGGCGTAGCAGAGGCAATCGGCCAAGACCAGGCGACCTTCCGCATCGGTATTGCGAACTTCGATCGTCGTACCGTTTTTGGCCCTCAAAACGTCGTCGGGTTTGTAGGCGTTGCCTCCGATCATGTTTTCGGTCGCACCCACGATGCCGTGGACTTCGATCGGTAGGCCCAGTTCGCTGACCGCTTTGAGGATGCCAAGTACGGCGCAAGCTCCCGATTTGTCCGCTTTCATCGTCACCATATAGTCGCTGGGCTTGAGGCTCAGACCGCCGCTATCGTAGGTCAGCCCTTTGCCCACTAGAGCGATCTTGTATTTGGGGTTTTCAGGTTTGTAGGTCAAATGGATGAGACGAGGAGGATGGGCACTGGCGCGACTGACAGCCAGGAAAGCGCCCATATTTTCGGCCTCGAGCCCTTTTTCATCGAGAATCGTGCAAAGAAGGCCGTTCTCTTCGGCCAAGGCTTGGGCTTTTTGGGCCAGAAGGGCGGGGGTCATATCGTCTGGTGGCGTGTTGACGAGACTTCGAGTGTAATTGACGGCTAGGGCGACGGTGACGGCGTTTTGGACGTAGCCTTTGGCCTTTTCGCAATCGATCGTTTTCCCGTTGAAATCGTCGCAACAGATCGTCACTTTTTTGACCGGATGTTTGGCCTTTTCACTTTTGTAGGCGTCGTAGTCGTAATCGCCCAGCACCATGCCTTCGGCCATCGCTTTGACGTTTTGGGCCGAACATTTGCCAAGAAACAGGCCCGTCTTGACATGTTCGGCCTTCGTTTTCCGCAAGGCTCGGATCGCAGCGGCGTAGGCGCTGCGGATATCGTCGTGGTGTAGAGACTCCACACCGACGTAGAGACGTTTTTTTTCAGGAAGCAAGCAGGTTTCGTCCTGGCCTCCTTCGAAACCCGTCGCGACGAGCAGTTCCCGATCCTCCACCCAGGGATGATCCAAGTTTTTGTCGACGACGAGTAGTATCTCGGCATCGGCTTCGATGTCATGACGTTTGACGGGTTGCAGTTCGATTTGCATGGCGTAATCTCCTCTTATGTAAGATGTTTTCTTCGATACGTTTGAACGTGTAGGCGATGCCGCCTAATATCGCCGCCGCCAACGGTAGGGCGAAGTACCAGTGGTGCTTGGCGTATTCGACGACGGCTAATATCTGTTCGCCGAAAATGTAGGCGAGCACGATCGTGATGGCCGCCCAGACTTGAGCACTCAGAAAATTGATGAGTGCGAACTTTTTGGCGCTATAACGTGTCATTCCGATGCTGATGGGGATAATGGTCCTTAGACCGTAAAGATAGCGCTGGATGAAAATGACGGGCCAGCCATATTTTTTCAAAAGAAGGTGGGCCAGGGCGAATTTCCGACGATGTTTATGCATATACCGGTGCAACCATTTTCGGTTGTAGCGACCGATCCAGAAGTAGATCTGATCGCCGGTGAAGCCGCCGAGGCCGGCGACGAAAATCGCGGTGGGCATGTTCATATGGCCGGTATGGACCATCGTGCCCGCCATGATGAGCCCGAGTTCGCCCTCCATGATACTCCAGACGAAGAGAATGATATAACCATAGTGAATCAGTGCATCGATCAAAAACTGTTCCATCGTGGCCTCTTAGTCGAAATGGAGCAGGTCTTTGGCCTGGACCATATCTTTATCGCCCCGTCCGGAGAGGTTGACGACGATCAACTTGTTGGCGATCTCTTTGGGATCCATCTTTTTCAGGTAGGCTACGGCATGCGAGCTTTCGAAGGCGGGGATGATTCCCTCTTTTTGGCTCAACCATACGAAACCGTCCAACGCCTCCTGATCGGTGATATTGTCGTATTTCGCCAACCCTTTCTCTTTGAGGAAGGCGTGTTCGGGTCCGATACCGGGATAATCCAGGCCGGCGCTGATCGAGTGGGCTTCGAGTATCTGGCCATCTTCGTCTTGTAGCAGATAGCTCATCTGCCCGTGCAACACACCGGGACTCCCTTTGGCGAGGCTGGCACCGTGTTTGTCGGTATCGAGTCCCAATCCTCCCGCTTCGATGCCGATGCAGGTGGTCACCTCTTCTTCGAGGAAATGGGCGAAGATCCCCATCGCGTTGGAGCCGCCGCCGATACATGCGATCACATAGTCGGGCAAGCGATTTTGCGCCGCAAGAATCTGGGCCTTCGCTTCGTAACCGATGATCGCTTGAAAGTCGCGTACCATCATCGGATAAGGATGCGGCCCGGCGACGGTCCCGATGATGTAGAAAGTGTCTCGGGCGTTGGTGACCCAGTGGCGAATCGCGTCGTTCATCGCGTCTTTGAGGGTTTTGGAGCCGCTCTCCACGGCATGGACCTTGGCGCCCAGCAGTTTCATCCGAAAGACGTTGAGCGACTGTCGAGCTACATCTTTCGCACCCATGAAGATTTCACACTCCAAACCCAACAAAGCGGCGATCGTGGCGGTGGCGACACCGTGCTGTCCGGCTCCCGTTTCCGCGATCACCTTCTTTTTCCCCAATCTTTTGGCCAAAAGACCTTGAAGGATCGTGTTGTTGACTTTGTGGGCTCCCGTGTGGTTGAGATCTTCTCGTTTCAGATAGACGGTCGCACCCAGTTCGTCGGAGATGTTTTTGGCGTAGTAGAGTGGGCTAGGGCGTCCGACATAATGCTCCAGGTAGTAGTGAGCCTCTTCCCAGAAGGTTTCGTCGAATCGAAGTTTCGCATATGCCTCGTCGAGCTCTTCGAGGATCGGCATCAGAGTTTCGGGGACGTAACGTCCGCCGAAGATACCGAAATGCCCCAAATCGTCGGGATCGAAAGGCAAAGGTTTGGGAATGTACATCAAGCCACCTCCAAGACGGAATAGAAGGAGGTGAGCCGTTCCAGTTTAGATCGGCCGTCGAGGAAGCCCAACTCGATGATGAAACAAGCTTCCACACACTGGGCTTTGGCATCTTGGATCAGCTTCACGGCCGCTTCGGCGGTTCCGCCCGTCGCGATCAAATCGTCGATCAACAACACCTTCGCACCCTCTTGGTCCCTGAAGGCGTCGATATGGATTTCCACTTCGTCGAAACCGTACTCCAATGCGTACTTTTCGGAGATCGTCGGCCCGGGAAGTTTTCCCTTTTTTCGGATCGGTACGAAACCGATGCCCAGTTTAGCGGCCAGCGCCGCTCCGAAGATGAAGCCACGGCTTTCGATGCCGGCGACGAAATCGAGCTTTGCCTCTCGATAACGCGCACTTAGATGCTCCATCAGCAGGCCGAAGGCTTCCGCGTCGTTGAGCAGTGTCGTGATATCCTTGAAAAGGATCCCGGGTTTTGGAAAATCCGGGATGTCGCGAATGGCATCCAACAATATTTTTTTTTGGCTTTCGGTCAATGCTTGCATGGCGTGGCCTTTACTTTGAATTCTATATCAACGCTTCGATACGTGATTCGAGATCTTTGATACGGCTTTTGAGTTTTTCGTTTTCGATACGGTACTGACTGTTGCGCTGTTTGAGTGCTTTGATCTCCCTGCGTAGTTTGTTCATCTGTTCGTTGAGGATATCGATATTGCCCAGTGCCCTTTGCAACTGTATCTGGTATTTGCGTATCAGCACCTCCGCCTCTTTGAGGGTGAGTTTCATCACGTCGTTGTTGCGCTGTTCCTTGATCGTGAGGTTTCTGAAATAGAACATTTTCACGACCACGAAGATCACCAGTAGGAGTGAAACGGTGACCAGCGACCATTCGAAGAACATCAGTGGCTCTTTTCGAGTGCCATGATCTTTTCGACCCTTCCTTCGTGGCGCCCCCCTTCGAAAGGGGTGGTCGTGAAAGCGTCGATCATCGATTCGATGACACCTGGTCCGCTCACCCGTTCGCCGAAGCAGAGGATGTTGGCATCGTTGTGCGCCCGTGCCATTTGAGCCGTGTAGTAGTCGTGGCAGTGGGCGGCGCGGATACCGTCGATCTTGTTGGCGGCGATGGACATGCCGATGCCTGTCCCGCAGATCAGTACGCCTTGACTGCCTGGGTCACCGGCGACGGCCCGTGCCACTTTTTCGGCAAAATCGGGGTAGTCCACCCGATCGTCCGTGTCGGGGCCTAGATCGACGACTCGATGGCCTCTGTTCTCGAGCATTTCGACGACCAATCCTTTGACGGCGAATCCCGCATGGTCACTTGCGACGTAATATTTCATCATGGCTCCTTTTTGTAGTTATCGTATCAATGTTTCGATCAGCCATTGAGCCGGTAGGAAAAACCAGTTCGACAGCGGCGTGGCGATCACGACGATCAAAAGTACCATACCGATGGGTTCGATTTTGTTGATGAGATCGACGATCGTTTTCCATCGAAACTCCATGCCTAGATAACGTAGGGCGTTGGCGCCATCCAAAGGCGGAAAAGGCCAGAGATTGAAAACCCCCAGCACGACGTTGTAGATGATCGAATACATCAGGAAAAAGCCGACGAAAGCGCCAACGAGGGAGTGGGGGGTCTCGAAGAACGGAAAGATAAACGAGGCGCCGATCGCTAAGGCGAAATTGTAAGTCACACCTGCCAGTGCCACGGCTACGGCCGCTTTGTAGCCTCCATGGCGGACAACGGTATAGATATCTACCGGTACCGGTTTGGCCCAGCCGAAAAGAAAAGGTGCTCCACTGATGTATAAAAGTGCGGGCACTAGAATCGTACCGATCGGATCGATATGTTTGATTGGATTGATGCTAAGCCGTCCAGCCGCCTTGGCCGTCGGATCGCCATACCGCCATGCGACGTATCCATGCATGATCTCGTGGCCGATGATGGCGACCATCAACGAAAGGACGATCGCGGCGATTTTGACGATTTCGAGTTCACTCCACATAGCGAGGCTGCTCTCTCTCTAGGGTTTCCACATCCCGCCCGATGCGGTCCCATCGGATCGTATAGTTCTCATCCCAGCTGAAATAGATGAACCAGGGCTTACCGACGATCAGTTTATAAGGGACGGTCCCCCAAAAACGGCTGTCGTTGGAGTGGTCGCGATTGTCGCCCATCATGAACCAGTGCCCTTCTTCGACCTTGATGGGACCGAATTCGAAAATTTCGACCGGTTCGTAACCGTCCATGATGACGTTGGGATCGTTGTGAATGCCCGGGAATTCGTCGCGGTAGGGATTTTTGACGAAAAAGTTCCCTTCGATATCGACGATTTTTTCTTTCGGATAGTGGGCGACGATATAGTCGTTGCCTTCGTGGGGGTGGAGATAGAGGGCTTTTTGATGCACGAAGAGAATGTCCCCACCCACGGCGACGCACCGCTTGACATAGTGGATTTTGGGATTGCGGGGATAGCGGAAAATGACGATATCCCCACGTTTGGGCCCCTCCCCACGGATAATATGGCCGTCGCCGTCCGTATCGAACCAGACAGGAATCTCCAGCCAAGGGATATGGGGTACGGGGACGCCGTAGGCGAATTTTTTGACGAAGAGGTGATCACCGATGAGTAGTGTGTTCTTCATCGAACCGCTGGGGATGACGAAGGCTTGAGCGACGAAGAAGATGACCATCAACACGATGACGACGGTACCGGTCCACGTGTTGGACCAGTGGTAGAGGCGGATCGTCCAGTGGGGCTTTTTTTCTAGGTTTTGTGTTTGCGTCGTTTCGCTCATGCTCTCTCTTTCGCAGCTTTGAGGGTGTTTTTAAGGAGCATCGCGATCGTCATCGGTCCCACGCCTCCGGGCACGGGGGTGATGTAACTACACTTGGGAGCCACCGCGTCGTAATCGACGTCACCCACCAACGAGCCGTCTTCGAGACGGTTGATGCCGATATCGATCACGACCGCCCCCTCCTTGACCATATCCTCGGTGATGAGTCCGGCTTTACCGACGCCGACGACAAGGAGGTCGGCGCGTCTGGTATGTTCGGCCAGGTTTTTGGTGTAGATGTGGCAGATATCCACGGTCGCGAAAGCGTTGAGTAGCAAAGCGGCCATCGGTTTGCCCACGATGTTGGAGGCGCCGACGACGCAAGCGTCCATCCCTTTGGGATCGATGCCATAGGCCTCCAGCATCGCCATCACCCCAAGGGGCGTGCAGGGGACGAAACCGTCCAATCCCGTCATCAACCGTCCGAAGTTGTAGGCGTGGAAACCGTCCACGTCTTTTTTGGGATCGATCAGTTCCAAAATTTTCGTGGCGTCGATATGTTTAGGAAGTGGCAGTTGAACCAAAATGCCGTCGATGTTAGGGTTTTGATTCATCATCAAAATCGTCTCTTCGATTTCGTTCTGGCTGATACTTTCGGGCATTTCGTGGGTGATGGAGTAGATACCGGCTTCTTTGCAGGCTTTGGCTTTCATTTTTACGTAGGCGTGACTGGCTGGGGCGTTGCCGACCAAGATCACGGCCAGGCCGGGCGTGATATCACGCTCTTTTTTGAGGGTTTCGACTTCGGCGGCGACATCTTCACGTATCTTTTTCGCCAGGGTTTTGCCGTCGATTATCTGCATCGATTCGTACCTTAAAGTGATATTGGTTAGAATCCTATCCAAAATAGATTTAAAAGGTGGTTAGTGAAACTCCTGTGGTGTATCGTTTCAGCCCTTGGCGTGTTGGCGGACGACTCTTTCATCACCCAGTACGAATATGGCCAGATGCTTTACGACAATCCACGAGGGATTGGCTGTGTCCATTGTCATGGCAAGCATGGCGAGGGTGCGTTGATCGCCACTTACAAAGAGGATGGTAAGAAGAGGCTCCTTGAAGGTCCCGATATTCGAAAAATCACCATCTCTCGATTGAAAGCGAGCCTCGTGGCTCGCCACGACGTCATGCCGACCTATTTTTTGACGGATGAGGAGATCAAAGCCCTTCATTACTACTTGACCCACAAGGAATGAGGGAAAAAGATGGTTTTCGAAAATTTGACCCCTTTGGAATCGATGGTCTCTCGAGGTGATCTGGATGGCATCGAGTCTTTGCGCGAAGGTGGACAAAAGGTTCGCTACAAGCCACATTTCGTGCGAAGTGCCCTGATGCTGTCGGCCCACCGACTGAAGCATTTGAACAGGCTCGACGATTTGGAAGCGGATATCGTCGTCCTCAATCTCGAAGATGGGGTAGCCCCCGCTCTCAAACCCATGGCCCTGCGCTTGACAGGTCTTTTTCTTTCGAAACTCCGCAAGATCGCCAGCCAGACCGTCGTACGTATCAATCCGCTAGCGGAAGGCGGCGAAGAGGAGATCGCCTATCTCAACGAGATCCGGCCCGACGCGATCAGAGTCCCGAAGATCGAGTCGCCAGCCGACGTCGAGCGGGCGTTGGAGCTGATCGATCCCTCGATCGCGGTGCATCTATCGATCGAGACCTCTCTTGCATGGCGTCATCTGGAATCGCTGGCCCTGGATCCTCGCGTCGAAGCGTGGTATTTGGGTGTGCTGGATCTTTTGGCGTCGATGAGACTGCCGCAGCGAATCGTCATGCCGGACAATCCTACGATGCATACGATATTGGCTCGTTTTCTCTTGACCGCCGCTACACACGACGTCTTACCCATCTCTTTCGTCTATCAAGATTACAAAAACATCGAAGCGTTTACACGGTGGTGCGAACTGGAACGTGCAATGGGTTATCACGCCAAAGGGTGTATCTCTCCCACGCAGGTCGCCATCGCCAATCGTCTTTTCGGACCTGAAGAAGAGGCGATCGAAAGGGCGAAAAAGATCGTGGCACTCTTCGAGTCCAATCCAAACGAGAGCGGTTTCGTCGATGAGGATCTGGGCTTTGTCGACGAACCTGTCTACAAAGCCGCCAAGGATCTTTTACGCATCGTCGGAGGATGAATCGCATCCTCCGATACTGCTTTGCAATATCCTCTCAAGCGGCATAGGCTTGTGAAGGACGAATCCTTGGGCCATGTCGATGCCCAATCGTTGTACCGCCGCAAGGATCTTGTCGTCGGAGACAAATTCAGCCACGGTGATCATGCCCAACTCTTCGGCGATTTGGGAGATATTGCGAACGATCGCCAGGATTTGTGTGTCGTGGACGATCTCTTGGATCAATGAGCCGTCGATTTTTAGGATATCGGCATCGAGACGCGCGATATGTTGAAAATTGGCGTAGCCACTACCGAAATCGTCGATACTGACTCGGCAGCCATAGGCTTTCACCTTCCGCACGAAGGCGATCGTTTGTTCGTAATTTTCGATGTTTTCGCTCTCGAGAATTTCGAAAATGAGAGGATGGGATAGTTCTTTTTGTTCCAACGCTTCGAAAATGGTTTGGCAAAAGGATTCGTTGCGTAGGTCGATAACCGAAAGGTTGACCGAGACCGACGTCCCCAACGTTTCGATAGCTTCCAGTGCGTTCTTGAACACTTGAAGTGAAAGCTCAGGGTAAAGCCTGGTCTGTTTGGCGAATTCGATAAACGAACCCGGCATAATGAGATGTCCCTGTTCATCTTCGAGCCGGATCAACGCTTCGTAGTGGCTGAAGACTTTTTTCCTCAATGAGTAGATGCCCTGATAATGGGTGACGACGCGTCCGTTTTCCAAAGCCTCTTTGATCAAACGATAGGTTTTGATCATATCCGTTTTGACCATTTGGCTAAGATCCGGTGTATACCATTGAATGGGGCTCTGCCTCTTTTTCGCCTCTTTCAAAGCCAAATGACACTCTTGCAAACTCCCTTCGTTTTCCACAATCGTGACGCCGAACCGTACCGATAGAAGGATTTCGACACCTTCATATTCAAAAATATGAGTCTCGAGCTTCTCGAGCAGTTCCCGCAGTATCGTTTCGCTCTCCTGCTTGTCGGCGTTGGCGGGAAAAAGAAGGACGAACTCATCGCCCATGTAATGAAAAAGGTTCGAGCCCTCGGGGATGAGTGAGAGAAAATATTTACCAAAATCTTTGAGAATTTCGTCGGCCACTTTGACGCCGTAGAGGGTATTGATCTGTTTGAAACGATCGATGTTGGCCATGGCGGCGATACGACCGAGGTATTCACCGATATGGGCATTGAATGCCGCCGCGTTGGGTAGATGGGTCAGCGGATGGGTATAGAGTGACGCTTCGAAGGCCTTTTCTTGTCTAAAGGCGCGGATGGCGAATCCGATATCGCCGGCCAGTTCACTGAGCATTTGGATCTCTTCGTCGTCGAAGCCGTTGGATGAGAGGGTGTTGATGACGAGATACCCCAATGGCGAGGCGGTCGTGTCGTGGCGTAGGGGAAATATCGCGATCCACGCTTCGTCGATTGTTTGGGGAAAGAGGATTTCCAAGTGGTTGTCGTTACATGTGGCGCAGTTTCGAGCGCGTCGGATCAGATATTTTTCATTGGGATTTTCAAGCCGTTCGAGTTCGTCGAAACCGATACATAGGCTACCTTTTTGTGCAGACGTGTCGTCGTCGACATTGACGATGGAAGCGGCCGGAAACACCCGCCCATTCTCTTTGAGAAAGATGGACGTTCCGAAATAGTTACGATGTTCGGAGAGAATCTGAACCGCCTGGCGTAAAAAACTCTCCTCCTCCTTCTGGGTGACGAGAAGTTCGTTGACTTTGGCGACGGTATTCATGATGGACCGCAGATCGTTTTCACGATGCATCGCCTTGGTCAACTGCTCGAATTGAAGTGTAAGCTTCAACGCGAACTCGTGCATCTTCGTCGCCAGTTTGGCAAATTCGACGATATGAAAAAGGGGTGGTCGCTTGGTCGGATCGTCGCTCCAATGCATAAGACGAGAGAAATTTCGGATCATCGTACTCCATATCAGAAAAGCGCTGACGAGAAGTACCACCACCATCACCCCGATGACGGGGGCCATCATTTCGCGCAATGTCCTTGCGATTTCTCGATTGAGAAGATCTCGGTCGATGAAGATGTAAAGTTTGGCGTCGATACGTCGGCCGTCACGATAGACTCGCAGGGGAATATGGTAGCAGTATATTCCTTCTTGAATCGATTCGGAGCGCATGTGTGAGAGAGAAGGACATTTCTTTTTGATGCGATCGGCCAGAGGGATTTTTGTGATATCGCTGTCCGCAATGAGTCGTTGACCGAAATAGATCTGCAATCGACGTATCGTCGGGTGGATGTTGATGAATCGCGTCAACATATTGGGAAGGATTTCTATGGAGTTTTGGGCGGAGTCGTTGAGGATGGTCTGCAGATTGAGGCGCATCTGTATCAAATCACTCCTCATATTCTTCGAATAGTTGTTTAGAATGTTTCGGGTGAAGGAGACTTGAATGTGATGCAGACTATAGCCCAAAGAGAAGAGAACGATGGAAAATGTCGTAAAAAGTACGAAATTGAGGGTCAAAAATCTTTTCATAACATGTACCTGGTATCGATCCCTTCCTCTTCAAGCTTTTTCAAAATCGCAGGAGAAGGGGAAGGAAGCCATTGGATCCCTTCTAGACTTTTTCTGAAATCTTTCAAGCTTTGTCCTTCGATATAGGGACGAATCTGTCGATAGAAATCGTCAGGATTTTTCATTAAGAGCCGTTGTGCCTGCCAGAAAGCTTTTTTGAGAGCTATGAAAGCTTCTTTTCGTGCATGAAGGAGTTGCGTGGAGCTGAAAAGGGCGTCGACGATGAGGATGTCGAGATCTCTACTGCTGGCGACTTCATGGATACCGTTTTTTTCCAATAGGCTAGAGAAGGGTTCGTAACTGATCACTATAACGAGCCGGTCGGGTCGGTCTTTCAGTGTTTTGATGACGCTTTGGGGATCGTGATGGTAACGGAATGTTTTCTTTTCGAGATGATACGTTTTCAAAAATACCTTGAGCAAATCTTCATTGACGCTACCGAACTCGAGGTAGACGTCGATGGGCCGATCGCTGTGCTGAAGGGTCGTGATATCGACATTGGAGTGCACTTTATCGGCACCGGCGCTTCTGTCGATCGTGAAAACGGGAACGATTGTATCGAGCTCGTCTTTATAATTGAGATATTCGTATTGGGTGGCCGCGAAACCGTCGACGAGATGATTGCTCAGAAGATTGGCGTTTTCCCCCAGTGAACTGACATAGACCAGTTTGAAACCGAGCTTCGCGAGCGTACCGTTTTGATCGAGGTACATCAAAGGGGTGTATCCGATCCACGGGTTGACGGCGATTTTGATCGGCTCCTGCGTTGCGAAGGGTTGATCTTTGTGTTCGCAACCTGTCCCGATCCCTAGTAGGAAGATAATAAGCGATGAAAAAAAGAGGTACTTTCTAACATTCATGATAGTTCGATCTTTGTAGGTAGATACCTTCATTATATCAAAATCGAATCGACCGAGTGAACAGGCCGATCACACTAATAAATACTATAGCGTATGTAAAAACGGATTTTCGTCTTCTCTTTAGGACGGGGATAATCTTTGTAAGCCGCTTTGATCGTATCGAGGGAGTTGTCGTCGAGCACATCGAAACCGGAGGAAGCGATCACTTTCAGGTCGGTGATGTCACCATTGGGCCAGAGATAGAATTCGACGATATTGACCCCTTGCATACGTTGTTGGACGGCGAAAGGGGGATAGCCTCGCATCGTGAGATAGTGTTGGGTGATCGCCTGGATGCGGTTGAGGTTGGAGCGAATGAACCTCTTTTGTTGCGGGGTGAAATGGTCGAATTCGTCTTTGTAGAGGGCACGGAATTCTCTTTCCCCCATCGCACCATTGATCTGGTCGATGGAGGGTGGTGGTGGCAAAGTGGGACGATCGGGCCTTTGGGGAATGGCGGGGCTTCCCAGCGCACCTGCGAGGGCC
>CAZORY010000037.1:0-12519 GCA_964582435.1 uncultured Campylobacterales bacterium | reverse complement strand
ATAGAATCCTTGGATTCGTCGTCGCCTCGTTAAAAGCCTTCATCATCGTAGCCGTCATCGTCTACGCCCTCTCCTCCATCGAATTCGTCCGTAAAAATACGCAAAAGTATCTGCGCACCAGTTTTCTATTTCCATGGATGATCAAGACAGGCGACGCGATCCTCAATCTAGAACCCGTCAAGAATTTCGACACAAAGAGGGTCGGCAAGGGAAGCGATATCGACGAAAAGGAGCCACATGCCAAGTGACCAACCGATACAGACAAAGCCGGCGATCGCTTACGAGACTTTGCTGGAACAGTTCAAACAGTTGCTCCGTTCGAACCATCTAAAATTCACGAAACAGCGAGAAGCGATTCTGTCCACACTCTATCACCACAGTGGCCATTTCACTCCCGAAGAGCTCTATCGCCTCATCAAAGCCTCCAACCCGGATATCAAAACCGGAATCGCCACCGTCTACCGGACCCTCTCCCTTTTGGAAAACGCAGGCATCGTCACCTCCATCTCCTTCGGGGCCCAGGGCAAGAAATACGAACTGGGGGTCAAAGCCCACCATGACCATATCATCTGTACGAAATGTGGTAAAATTCTGGAATTTTTCGACGAAGTGATCGAAAAAAAGCAGGAGCGCATCGCCCGGGAATTTGGCTTCGAAATGGTGGATCACTCTCTGAAAATTTTCGGAATTTGCCCCGATTGCCAAAAAACAGTTAGAAACCAATAGAAGGAAAAGAACCCTTGCCATTCAAGAATCAATATCAGTTACAACGTATCGAAAAAGCGCAAAAACTTCGTGAAATGGGTATCAATCCCTATCAAAACCGTACCGTCAAAGAGTGCCGTAACGCCGAGTTTCTCGAAAAATACGCCTATTTGAAAGAAGCCGATACGAAAGAGGCGCTCGACGAAAGCTGTACCGTCACCGGACGTATCAAGTTCCTCCGCTTGATGGGTAAAGCCGCTTTCGCCAAAATCGAGGATGAAACGGGTCTGCTGCAGATCTATTTCAGTCGAGACGACCTGGGCGACGAATGGTTCAAAACCGTCAAGAAGATGGTCGAAGTGGGAGACATCGTAGCGGCTACGGGGTATCCTTTCATCACGCGCACCGGTGAGTTGACGATGCATGTCAAACGCTTGGAATTGGTCACCAAAGCGATCACTCCCCTGCCCGAAAAATTCCATGGCCTTCAGGATAAAGAGCTTCGCTACCGCCAGCGCTATCTGGACATGATCATGAATCCTGAGGTCAAACAGACCTTCCTGATGCGCTCGAAAATCGTCAGTCTCATTCGCCGCTTCTTCGAAGAGAAGGGATTTTTGGAAGTCGAAACCCCGATGATGCACCCTATCCCCGGCGGTGCCAATGCCCGTCCTTTCATCACTCATCACAATGCCTTGGGCGTCGATCGATACTTGCGCATCGCCCCCGAACTCTATCTCAAACGGCTGATCGTCGGCGGCTTCGAAGCGGTCTTCGAAATCAACCGAAACTTCCGCAACGAGGGAATGGACGCGACCCACAATCCTGAATTTACGATGATCGAATTCTACTGGGCCTATCACCGTTACGAAGATTTAATGACCCTGACCGAAGAGCTTTTTGACTATCTTTTCGAGGCGCTAAAACTGCCTAGAAAACTCCCCTACGGTGACGTAACGATCGACTTTTCCACCCCTTTTCGCCGTATCGCCTACCAAGAGGCACTCGTCGAAATCGGAGGCGTACCGGCAGCGATCCTAGACGATCCGAACGCTATGCGGGATTTCCTGAAAAAAGAGGGCTTCGACATACAAGAGCATCTCTCCAAAGGGCAGCTATGGGGCGAACTCTTCGACGCTTTCGTCGAAGAGAAACTTGTCGATCCTACGTTCGTCACCCACTTTCCTATCGATATCAGCCCTTTGGCGCGCCGTAACGACGACAATCCGGAAATCGCCGACCGTTTCGAACTCTTTATCGCCGGTAAAGAGATCGCCAACGGTTTCAGCGAGCTCAACGATCCATTGGATCAATACGAGCGTTTCAAAGCCCAAGCGGCCCAGAAAGAGAGCGACGACGAAGCGATGCATATGGACGAGGACTACGTCAACGCCCTAGGCTACGGCATGCCGCCCACGGCCGGCGAAGGTATCGGGATCGACCGTCTGGTGATGCTACTGACCAACCAACACAGCATCCGGGACGTCATCCTATTTCCGGCCATGCGCCCCCAAAAAAGCCTCTCTCAAACCATCCAAATCCAAGAGGAAGAGCAATGACCATACTACAACAAAACGACCCTATCGTCTACGAAATCATCGAAAAGGAGTTGGCGCGCCAGACGGACCATCTGGAGATGATCGCCAGTGAAAACTTCACCTTTCCCGAAGTGATGGAAGCCCAAGGCAGCGTCTTTACCAACAAATACGCCGAAGGGTACCCTTACAAACGTTATTACGGCGGTTGCGAATATGCCGATGCGATCGAACAATTGGCGATCGATCGGGCCAAGACGCTTTTTGGCTGCGAATACGCCAACGTTCAACCCCATAGCGGCAGCCAAGCCAACGGCGGCGTCTACGCGGCACTGCTGAAAGCGGGTGACAAAATTCTCGGAATGGATCTTAGCCACGGCGGCCATCTGACCCATGGAGCGAAGGTGAGTTTCTCGGGCAAGAACTACCAAAGCTTCACCTACGGCGTCGAACTCGACGGCCGCATCGACTACGACCGGGTCGCCGACATCGCGCAGATCGTCAAACCCAAACTGATCATTTGCGGCGCCAGTGCCTATGCCCGAGAGATCGACTTCGCCAGATTCCGTGAAATCGCCGACAGTGTCGGTGCCCTTCTGATGGCGGATATCGCTCATATCGCGGGGCTCGTCGTCGCCGGTGAGCATCCCCATCCTTTCCCCCATTGCGACGTGGTCACCTCCACGACCCACAAGACGTTGCGCGGCCCTAGAGGCGGTCTGATCCTCACCAACGACGAAGAGCTCGCCAAAAAGATCAACAGCGCCATTTTCCCCGGCATCCAAGGCGGCCCTCTCGTGCATGTCATCGCCGCCAAAGCGGTGGGATTCGGCAAAAACCTGGAAGAGGCGTGGAAAGTCTATGCCCGTCAAGTCAAAGCCAACGCCAAAATCCTGGCCGACGTGCTGATGGCCAGAGGTTACGACGTGGTCAGCGGCGGCACCGACAACCACCTCGTGCTGGTCAGTTTCCTCGACAAAGATTTCAGCGGTAAAGAGGCCGACGCCGCATTGGGCCGCGCCGGTATCACCGTCAACAAAAACACGGTCCCCGGCGAAACACGCAGTCCCTTCGTCACCAGCGGTATCCGTATCGGCTCGCCGGCACTGACGGCCAGAGGAATGAAAGAGGCCGAATTCGAAACGATCGCCAACGCCATCTGCGACGTACTCGACGATATCCACAACGAAACCAAGCAAGCTGAAATCAAAGAAAAAATGACGGTATTGGCACGACGTTTCGTCATCTACGACCGACCCACTTACTAAGGAGAGGCATGTACAGTGTCGACACAAGCCTGATCAAGATCGTCACCAATCACTACTATATCCAGCGGCCGACCATCGTCGACAAGATCGTTCACAACGGACGGACCTTCTACAACAAATTCGAAAGGGTCGACGAACCTTTAACCCGGTCGGTCATGAACCGACACGGGGATCGAGAGATCGTCGTGGCTCACGATTTGATCAACCGTTTCGACAAGGTCGAAAACATCGTTTTCGACTACAACGGCCGCAATCCCGATCGATTCTGGCACCGGGCTCAATTGCTGTTGCGTGAAGAGGGATACATCAATTTCACCGCTTACGAAAGCAAAACGCCCGGACACCTGCACCTCTACGTCCACAAAGGCCATACGACCCTCCAGGAAGCCTATCAACTCGCCAGGCTCCTTTCGACCAAATTGGCGACCAAACTTCCTAGGGAGTGGCGGATGTTTCCCACACCCGATCTCCCAAGAGAGTATAATATCCTGGTACTTCCATATAAAGTGTACGCCAAAGAGCGTGGGGCCTCCTGGTCCAGACATATGTAAGCGCCCAAAGAAGGAGAGAAGATGGAAGAAAAAAACGACGATCTCGACAACCTGATCATTCAGAGCGACAAATCATCGGGACTCAAAAAGATTCTACTGGCGGCGGCGGTGTTGCTTCTGGTGTTGATCATCATCATCCTGGTCACCAAAAGCCTGATCCAGCCCGAACAGAAGGCCAAATCTTCCATCATTCTTCCGCCCGCGCCCACGACCCAAGCACAACCTGCAGAGAAGGAACCCCTTTTCCAAGAGGTTCCGATCCAAGAGGAGAAGCCGCGAACAAAGACCCCTGAAAAAAGGGCCGAGAAGGTCGTCCCGCAACCCGTGAAGAAACCGGTCGCGCCACAACCTGCCCCGACCGCTCAAACGCCTGGGACGACTCCCACACCTCAAAAAGCCGAAACGCCCGCCGTCGCAGTCCCCTCCAAACCCACGCCCAAGCCTAAAACCACAAAACGGACAAGCAAAAAGGCCCCCAACAATACTCTGCCGAAATCTGGACGCTACTATATCCAAGTGGGTGCCTTTTTCCGCTATCCGCCCGACAAAAAGTTTCTTGGAAGTATCGAAAAAGAGGGGCTGCACTACGTGATCGTCGTAGGAAAGAAAAACGGCACGTCGTACAAAAAGGTGATGGTCGGCCCCTATCCCACCCGTTCGGCGGCGAAAAAAGATCTGCCACGCATCAAGCGTCGCATCAATCAAAACGCCTACATCACGAAGAAATAACGTCATGATCCACGTCAAAAAGATACTCTTCGATCAATTCGCCCCACCGGCGCTCTACGCCAAAGTCAGAGACCATTTCTCCGACGAATTGACGATGCTTTTCGAAAGTGTCGGAGGGAGCGAAGAGGGCAACTGGAGCTTCATCTTCGTTGGCGCCAAAGAGCGTCTGATCTACAAACGAAACCGCACCACCTACATCGATGAAACCGGTCAGACCCACCAGTTGCAGGAGGACCCTTTCACCTTTCTCAAAAACTACTATCGCACCGTCGATCAAGAGGCGTATCGCCGCAAACGTCTGGAGACGGGTCTGGGCTTTCTGGACGGCTTCATCGGATACATCGGTTACGATATGGTCAAAGTCTTCGAACCGGTCCTACAACCTTTTATGGACGCTTTGGAAGATCGGGACGAAATCCCGGATCTGGATATGATCCGACCCCGATTGGTCCTCGCGTTCAGCCACAAAACGAGCGAGCTGAGCTTGATCACTTCCGATGCCGATATCTACGACGCCTTCGACGCTCTGATCTCGATGATCGAATCGCCGTACGAATATATGACGATGTGTCCCGTGCAAGGGGATGGGGAAGGCACCTTCGCCTTCGACGAATCGAAATTCCACCAAATGGTGGAGGATTCGAAAGAGATGATTCGCAGCGGCGACGTCTTCCAAATTTTGATGTCCAACCGATATACGGAAAAAGCGAAGGTCGATCCCTTCAGTTTCTACCGCATCCTACGCTCCAAAAATCCCTCCCCCTATCTCTTTCTACTCGAATACGAAGATTTCGCGATCGCCGGCAGTTCCCCGGAAGTGATGGTGCGACTGACCGATGGGCACATACTGCTGCGGCCGATCGCCGGCACGAGACGTCGCGGCCGAACCCTCGACGACGACAAACGGATGGAAGAGGAGATGGTCAACGATCCCAAGGAGCGCGCCGAGCATATTATGCTCGTCGATCTGGGTCGCAACGACGTGGGTCGTGTCGCCCAAGCGGGCACGGTGGAGGTGACGGCCCTTATGCGAGTGGAACGGTACAGCCACGTCATGCATATGGTCAGCGACGTGGAAGCCAAGCTCGACAAGCAGAAGGATATGTTCGACCTTTTCGCCGCCACGTTCACCGCGGGTACGATGACCGGTGCGCCCAAAATCCGGGCGATGGAATTGATCGCCGAATTCGAGGGGATCAAACGGGGCTTTTATAGTGGGAGCGTAGGCTACTTCGGTTTCGACGGCAACATGGATAGCTCCATCACGATCCGCACCGCTTTGATCAAACCGGAGGAGATCGTCTTGCAAGCGGGTGCCGGCGTCGTCGCCGACAGCCAACCCAAACTCGAATATCTGGAAGTGCGCAACAAATTGGCGGCGCTGCGCTCGACGCTGGAAGATTTACGGAACCTCGCGGATTGACGAAAGGCACGATTCGATGAGAGAACTTTTCGCCATCTTCGGCAACCCGGTGCACCACTCCAAATCGCCGCTAATGCACAACCTCGCCTTCCAAACCCTGCGCTATCCCGGCTGCTATACCCGCTGGCTCGTGGAAGATGGCACGAAACTGCGCCAAATCTTTCTCGGGCTCGGCCTCAAAGGTGCCAATATCACCGTCCCGCACAAAGAGGCGGCTTTCCTTGCGGCCGACGTGGTGGAGGATTTCGCCGCCGAAGTCCGGGCGGTCAATACACTGGTCTACGAAAATGGCCGACTTCATGGCTACAATACCGACGCCCCCGGCTTCTATCGGGCGCTTTGCCAACTGGGCCCCGTGAAAAAGGCACTGGTGATAGGTGCGGGCGGAACGGCCCGCGCCCTCTCCCTCTATCTCCGTCGCCAAGGTATCGCCATCGAAATCGTCAACCGTTCGGCCCAACGGCTTCGGTGGTTCCGGGAGGAAGATTTCGTCTGCCACACTTGGGAAGATTTCACCCCCCGCTCCTACGACGTCGTCATCAACACCACCTCCGCAGGCCTGAGCGACGAAAGTCTCCCGATGCGTGAGGCGCTGTTGCGCCCCACTCTCGCCCAAGCTCGCTACGCCGTCGACGTCATCTACGGCAAACTCACCCCGTTCCTCCGAGAAGCCCACGCCCATCACCTGCCCACGTTCGACGGCACCGAAATGCTCTTGCAGCAAGGGATCCTCGCCTTCGACCACTTCACGGGCCACCGCTACGACCTCAAAAGCGTCGAAGAGGCCATGCGGCCGGCGTTGACGTTGATGGGAGAGGATACGTAGGCCTATACGAGGCGTATCCCGTCGAAGCACCCTCTTTTGCCGGGTCTAGCCTAGACTTTCACCCGATCTTGAATCGCCCGTGAAAGGGACAACATGTCGATATTCTCCAGGCTCACGCCTGTCGGGACCCCTTGAGCGATTTTCGTGAAGATCAGATCGTAATCTTTGAGCATCTCTTCGATATAGAGTATCATCGCATCGGTGGCGATGGAGGGGGTGAATGCGAAGATCACCTCTTCGACCCCCTCTTCGATCCGTTCGATCAATTTCTCCCCGCCACTTTGTTCCACCGATTCGACGACGAAATAGGTGCCGTCGTAATCTCCGCCGCTCTCTATTTGCAAAACGTCTCGGGCGTTTTCGACGATGCAAAGCTTCGTATGATCCCGCCGTTCGTCGGAGCAGACCGGACAGAGTTCGTCTTCGCTCATCGCGCCGCACCGTTCACATTTTCCCACCGTCTGCACCGCTTTTTCGATGGCATGAGCGATCTTCATCGCCGCGAAATGGTCCTCCATCACCATATGATAGGCCATTCGCTGGGCCGACTTCTTGCCGATGGAAGGCAGCGCCTCCAAAGCGTCCACCAAGTTTTCGTAACTCTCGATACCTTTTTTCATGCCGGTTATTTTACCTTATCCTTCCCTTTTCGTTTCCGAAAACAGGCCCGTTCGAGATAGACGATCGCCTCCCTGAAAGCGAACGCCTCCTCCTGGCGTAGTAGCGCCCCGATCCGTGCGTCTTCCTCGTCCGTCGCCTCCAGTTGTCGGAGAAAAAAGGCCTTCTCGTCCCCCACGGGAGCCTTCGCCAGCGCCAACCACCGCTCCCGGCGCACCACATGGCGCCGATGGAGGTGATAGAGCAGCCAAAAAGCGATCGCCGGTTCGCTCATCGCATCGATTCGTTCCAGAGCCCACCGTTCGAAATCCTCGTAACCGCTGCGCTCGTAGAGATCGACGATCAGATCCACCATACGATTCACCCAACGCATCGGCACGGCATAGAGGATCAATCGCCCCGCCCGTTCGCCCCGGGTATAACCCGCGCCCAGATAAAGACGCACGCCCCGCTCCACCTCGGCGCCGTAGAGTTTCGTACGAATCCCTACGAAGCCGATATCGGCGAACGCATGCCTCGCACACCCTTTCAAACAGCCGCTAAAACCCACCCGTAGCCCGGCGGTGGATAGTTTTTGGCTATCGAGGCGGGCGCTCTCCTCTTTCGTCTCCGACAATGCGTAGACACAGTGCCTCGCGCCGACACATGCCAGAATCTTCGGGTTTAGGCTATGCGAACGCTCATACGTGATCCGCTCGGGCAACCCCGGTAGATAGAGGTGCTGATCGCACCCAAGCCGAATCTCTTCGATTCCATACCGTTCGCCAAGCGCTACGATCTCGGCCATCTGCCGCGCTCTCAAGCGACCGAAATCGCTCAGATAGCGATGTACGAAACGACCGTCGCCCGTCGGCACGGGCCAATCACGCTCCCTTTTTATCAGTCTCACCTCGCCACCGTCCGATAGCCCCGGCACCTCGCGATCGAGAGCTTGGGCGAACGCCTCCGCCCCCATCGCCTCCAACATATGATAGAGCCGCGCTTTGGAGCGGCTCGAGCGCGGACCGTGCGCCCTATAAAGTTCGGCGACCGCCGTGAAAACCTCCACGACCCGATCCGGCGGTACGAAACGGTCCAAAGGCCGGGCGGCGTGGGAGTTTTTGCCCCCGACAAAGAGATCGAACCCTTCCATATCCCCCTTTTTCGAGGGAGCGAAAAAAAGATCGTTGCCGAAAAAGGAGACGATCGGCGCCGCGACCGCGGTGATGGCGGTATTGAATTTGCGAGGCAGCATCCCCACGTAGTCGCACTTTCTCAAAAAAACCGCTTCCATCGCTCGCATCGCTTCCGATACGTCCGGAGCCAGCAGGCCATCCAACGGATCGCAGACGATATTGCGAAAATTGTCGGTATAGGTTTGCCAGCTCTCCAATCCCCACGATGGCAACGCGTCGAAAGCCTCCATGACCAACGGGCCGTCTAGACCGTGCAACTCCAACTGGGCACGGGAGGTGACGACCGCCTCCGCACCGTGCCTTTGGACGAAACGATACACGGCGTCCAGACTTCTTAGCCCAAGACGACCGCCGAGGATTCTAAGCCGTAGGGTGAAGCGATCGGGCGTGAGCTTGTGGTTGTAGATGCCGAAATTTTTCAGATAGAATCGATCCGCTTCGCTAAGCTTCGAGCCTTCGAGGGCGGAGAGCTTTTCGAAATAGTCGCAAGGGGACTGCGCGAGCTTGAGGCGTTCGATCTTGTTGCGTTTGCTATCGTCCATGGGAGCGATTATACCCATTGGAACCTATATTATGGTAAAATCGCGCCCAGATTCACCATAGATTTTTCAACACTTCAGGAGCTTTCCTTGACCGAAATGGACTACTACGAAATACTCGAAATCGAGCGGACCGCCAGCCAGGAGGCGATCAAAAAAGCCTACCGTAAACTGGCGCTCAAATACCATCCCGACCGAAATCCCGACGACAAAGAGGCCGAAGAGCGCTTCAAACTGATCAACGAAGCCTACCAAGTGCTTAGCGACGAAGAGAAGCGGGCCGTCTACGACCGCTACGGCAAAGCGGGCCTGGAGGGTCAAGGATTCCACGGTTTCACGGAGCAAAGCTACGAAGATATCATGGACGACCTCTCGGCCATCTTCGAATCGGTCTTCGGTGGCGGTTTCACCGGGCGGCGCAGCCGAAGCTCGGGAGAAAAATACGCGCTCGATCTGGCGGCCGAGATGCACATCAGCTTCAAAGAAGCGATCTTCGGCGCCAAAAAAGAGCTCAAATACCGCTACAAAAAGCCCTGTGAAGCTTGCCAGGGCACGGGAGCGAAAGATGGGGAAGTGCAAACCTGTGCCTACTGTAACGGCCAGGGCCAAGTCTACATGCGCCAAGGTTTCATGACGTTCGCACAGACCTGTCCGCAATGCCACGGCCAAGGCACGATCGTCAAAGAGCGCTGTCAAGCGTGTGGCGGGAAGGGTTACGAAGAGGTCGAAACGACGATCGAAGTGGATATTCCCGAGGGCGTGGACGACGGCAACCGCCTCCGTATCCCCAACGCCGGAAACGTCGCCAACGACGGCCGACGAGGAGACCTCTACGTGACTTTCTACGTCGAAGAGGACGAGCACTTCGTTCGTCATGGCGACGACATCTACCTCGAAGTGCCCGTCTTCTTCACCCAGGCCGTCCTCGGCGACACGATCGAAATCCCAACCCTACGGGGCAAAAAAGAGCTCAAACTCCCCCAAGGCGCCAGAGACAAACAGCAATTCGTCTTCCGCGGCGAAGGGGTACGCAACGTCCACAGCGGCCAGCTGGGCAATCTGATCGCCCAGATACGCATCGTCTATCCCAAAAAACTCAATGACGAACAAAAAGCGCTACTCCACCAACTCCAAGAGAGCTTCGGCATCGAATCCCAACCCCACGAAAGCGTCTTCGAATCGGCCTTCGAAAAGATCAAGGGATGGTTCAAGAAAAACGAAAAATAGGAACCTTTCGTTGGTGAAATCCCCGGTTTAAAACCGGGGATGAGTTTTAGTGATTGGCTCTGTTGAGGGGTAGTAGCTCGCGTTTTCGGTAGGCTAAGGCGATCGTGATCGCGACGACGGCGATCACGTAGTAGACGAACGTCGGCACCGGTACCGGATCGCCTTTCGCGTACGAATGCATACCGCTAAGGTAGTAGTTGACGCCGAAATAGGTCATGATCACCGTGCTATAAGCCACGACCGAAGCGACGTTGAAGGCGAAAACACCCCGTAGGCTTTTGACGAATCGCATATGTACGACGACGGCATAGACGAGGATCGTCACGAGTGCCCAGGTCTCTTTGGGATCCCATCCCCAGTAGCGTCCCCAGCTCTCGTTGGCCCAGACGCCACCCAAAAAGTTGCCAACGGTCAAGAGCGCAAGACCGGCGATCAGAGTCATCTCGTTGATATGGGTCAGTTCTCGAATCGAGTATTCGATATCGGCACGGTTTTGGCCATGCTTGATGATGTAGAGCCAGAGGGTGATGAAGCCAAGCAGCGCGCCAAGCCCCAAGAAGCCGTAACTCGCGGTGATGACCGCCACATGGATCATCAACCAATAGGATTTGAGCACTGGCACGAGATTGGTGATCTCCGGATCGAGCCAGTTGAGATGGGCCACGAAGAGGATGAGGCCCGAAAGAATCGCCGTCGCCGCCAGCGTGATCGGCGACTGACGCGAAAAGACAAAACCAGCCAACAGCGTCGCCCAAGCGATATAGAGCATCGATTCGTACCCGTTGGACCACGGGGCGTGGCCAGCCACGTACCAACGCAGTCCAAGGCCTGCCGTATGGACGAAAAATCCGAAAATCAAGAGTCCCATCCCGATCCGTACCGGCCATTTGAGATCGATTTTGGGTTTGATGATATGCGCGATCGCCAGGAAAAGAAGGATGAGGCCTACGAGCATATAAAGAGGTACGAGCCGTTGGAAAGGTTCGAGGCGGTTGAGAAGCAGTTCGGCGTCCACTCGACTTCGTGAAGGCATGATCGCCGCTCCGTAGAAGGTCTGATACTGCTTGATCACCTCCAACGCCTTGTCGGCCTTCTCCCAATCTCCGTTTTTTAGGGCTTCGTCCACGCTGCTGAAATAGGCGGCCAGTATCGCTTGCACGAACTGCCCGCTCTTTTTGTCGAAGTGTTTGATCGCGTCGATCGGCGCGTACCACCGTCCCGTCTTGTCTTGAGGATTAGGAAAAATTCGTAGCAATGTCCCGGTAAAGGTCATATACATCACATTGACCCGTTCGTCGACTTTCAAAATCTCTTTGTCCAGTTGGGTCCGCTCGGCAGGGCGTTTGCGTGTGATGGTCTGCACCAGCGCCCCCAGTTTGTAGCTGTCGCTTTTGTTGAAGTCGAAGAAGTCGTCGAAAGCCGCGTATTTGGTATGAGGGTCGATGCCGATAATTTTGTTGATACCGGGGAGCGAGACTTTGATCATCGGCACCTTTTGCCACGCGTCGGGACGGATGATCATCCCTAGAAACACTTGATCCGCGTTCAGACCGAAGCGCTCTTCGTGGCGAGTCACCTTGCGCATCACTTCCCGGGCCAGCGTATCGATCGGCTCGACACGGCCGCCGTTATCCTGTACCAAGAGTCGGGCGAATTTTTCGGCGTGCTCTTCGGCGATGACGGGAAGACCCAGTTTTCTGGCTTCCAGACCCTCTCCCGCATGGAGCTTGGGCGCGTACGCCATCCCGCCCAATATCGCCACGAGGGCCAAACTCGGCGCACATCGTCTGGCCAGATTTTGCAACTCTCTCGCCCGCCTTAGCAACATCTGGAAACGGCTGGAATAGGTGAGCATCGATCCGAAAAGTCCCAAAGCGAGCAGAAAATATCCGATATAGGTGGGGATCGTCCCGGGGTCGTGAT
>CAZORY010000036.1:1775-12586 GCA_964582435.1 uncultured Campylobacterales bacterium | reverse complement strand
GATCTCGCCCGCTTTGACGTCACGCCCCGCATGGTCGCTGAAAATCTTTTCGGTTATGGTCTGTCCCATAGGCAATGTCCTTCGCTCTCGGGATCGGCTCCCGTAAAATTGACGCGATTATAGCAAAAGAGCCATTCAATGGCGTTGAACCGAATAATTCGTTATAATTTCATAATTTCAATCAAGGAGTGTTTATGGAACCGTCGGAACAAGTATCCGCCGAAACGCCACGAGCGTCGAACCCATCACAGGAAGCGGCCGCCGCATCTGCGGATACGATGATGCCCGAGGCGTACGAAGAGAAGATGCTCGAAGCCTTCGTCCAGAAACCGGAAAAGGTCGAATGGTATCGCCAGGCTTTTTCGAAATTCGATGTCAACGGCGTGGAGCGCATGGCATGGGTCTGGAGTTGGTGGGCCTTTTTCGGAGGTTTTTGGTTTCTACTGTACCGCAAAGCCTATATGCCGGCCTTGGCACTCTTCATCGTCGAAGTGATCGCCTCTTTCATCCCTTTTCTCGGACTGATCGTCGCCATTTTGGCCGGAGGTTTTTCCACATATTTCGTCTACAAGACCTACAAAAACAAAAAAATGGAGATCGAATCCAAAATCGACGATCCCATCCAGCGGATCGAGACGATGCGTGCCGTCGGTGGATACCACCAATGGGTCGTATGGGTCGCCGTCATCTTGGGTATTCTCTGGATCCTCGCCATCATCGCCTCCATCACGGCTTCGCAAACCTTGCAGCAGTGATTCGAGCCCCTCTGGGGGCACTTCAACTCTTGAATGCGTCCAGTAGCGCCTGAAGCTCTTTGGCTTGGCGCTCCAACTCTTCGCCGATTTGTCGCATTTGACGGGCCTCTTCGCTATTTTCGGAAGAGAGGGCGTCGATCTCGTCGATACTGGTCAGGATCGTCTCGATCTTTTCGACGATCGCACGGGTTCCCGCAAAATTGGTATCGCTCATCTTCGCCGTCTCCTCCAGTCGATCGTGGAACGCTTCGATCGTCTTGCCCGCTTCGTTGCTTCTGGCGAGCAACTCCTCGATATTGCGAGCATTGCGGCCCATCAACGTCCCAGCATCGGAAATCGACTGTGTCACGACGGTAATCGTCGCATTGATCTCTCCCAAGCTCTTTTGGGTCCGTTCCGCCAATTTACGCACTTCGTCGGCCACGACGGCAAAGCCCCGTCCATGTTCGCCGGCACGGGCCGCTTCGATGGCGGCGTTGAGTGCCAATAGATTGGTCTGATCGGCGATTTCGTAAATCATCTGCAACACATCGGCGATGGAGGCCGCCTGCTCTTTGAGCTGAGCGAACTGCTGCGTCAAATCCTCTTCGATATGGGCCGTCCGCCCGATCTGTGAAGCGATCTCGTCGATGGCCCGGGTCACATCGGTCATCTCCCCGGCGATCGAATCGATCCTCTCTTTGGTCTCTTTGCTCAACGCCATCGACGCGTCCACCGACTGGCGGATCTCGTCGGCCACCTCCTGAGTGCGCCGAGTCACTTGAGAGGTCTTCTCCACGCTCGCCGCGACCGTATCGATCTTGCCGCCGAGCACCGAAATCTTCTCCAACGTGGCCCGACCGCTTTGTTTGGCAAGGGAGACGAGTTCTTGGATCTTGGCGATGAATCGGTTCACCAAGCGACTCGCCAACCCGATCTCGTCGTCGCTTTTGATGGGCAATCGCTTGGTCAGATCGCCTTCGCCTTCGGCCAAATCCTTGGCGACCTCGTCAAGTTCTTGCACCGGTCCCAAGATACTCATACCGGTCACGTAGTTGAGCAGCGTCAGCACGGCGATCATCGCGGCACAGAGCACACCGAACCAGACCATGAAACTCTTTTGGATGCTATCGAAATAGTCGGCTTTGTTCACACCGGGGATGATCCAAACTTTCCAAGGCGCGATATAGCGATAGGCGACGATCTTGTGCTGTCCCGTCGCCGCCGAGACATATTCGTAGAAGCCGCCCTTCTTGTCGTGTCGAATATGATCGACATAGTCGTGACCGGCGAAATTTTTTCCCTCTTTTTTGGGATGGACGACGAACGTCCCTTTTTCGTCCATCATATAGACATACCCGCTTTTGCCGATCTTGATGCCGTAAATGCTCTTTTTATAGGCTGGATCTTTATAACCATCCGGCTCTTTTTGGGCGATGTAGAGCGAAAGTCGCTGCAACGCATCGGCAACCGCGGCGATATCGGTTTTCATGATCGTATCCACATCCTTGACCGCCAAACGGTATGCTACAATGATACTGATAAAGATGGCGATGACCGACAACACCAGGTTGGCGATGAATTTGGCACGAATCGTCTTGAGAAAAGGAAGTTGCATCGTCGCTTCTCCGTGTACTGTAGTGCGAACAATATCGGCATATATTACAAAATTTAAACTGGTTGTCTGAAAAAATCCAAGGCGAATCAATGAAGTTTTACGAAGTGGCGGCCATCGTGGCCCACCTGAAGCGTTTTCGCAAAATCATGCGAATCGAACGCATCGACGACAATATTCTGACGATCCTATTCGACCACTCCCATACGATCGGCTTCGACCTCGCACGCAACGGGGGCGATATTTTCGACGCCGATTCGCTCACACCCTTGCGCACCTATCATGCGCCGTTTGACACGATGCTCAAAAAGCGCTTTCAAGGTGCCGACATCATAGACGTCTCGATGCCGGGTAACGACAAGATCATCCGCATCGACGCCGAATTGAAAGGGGCCTACAAATCCGAAAAAAGCGCCCTGCAACTCGAATTTACGGGTCGTCACACCAATGCCATCGTCCTCGACGAGCAGGGGATGGTCCAAGAAGCCCTTCGACATGTCGACCAAACCTCCAGCTACCGCGTCGTCAAACCAGGCCACCCGCTCGTCCCGCTCAAACCCTATGAAGGCCCTCGCAGAAGTGGCACGATCGACGATGTCGGCGCATGGCTGAGCGAGCGGGCCGAACGGCGAAAAAGAGAACGATTGGCACGTCTGAAAGCCCGTCATGCCCATTCTCTCCAAAAAAAGATCGCACGCCTCGAAAAAGAGCTCGCCAACCTCCCAAATCCGGCCACTCTCCGTCAAGACTCCGAACGTTACGCCCAAAACGCCACCATCGTACTGGCCCATCTGCATGAAATCAAACCCTACGACAGGAGGCTCGAGACATACGACTTCGACGGTCGTCCCATCACGATCGAACTACCGCCCCTTCCCAATCCCAAACGCATCGGCGAACACTTCTATGCAAAGGCGAGGCGGCTAGGCGCCAAAGCGGAGCGGCTACACATCGAGAAGGAGAATCTAAAAAGCCGCATCGACTTCTATCGTCGCCTACTCAGAAATCTCGAACAGGCCGAAGAGGAGCGCCAAATCGCCCTACTCTTTCCACCCCGTCAAACCAGACGACGCCAAGAGGCGAAAAGACAGTGCGAACTCTTCACGATCGGCGACTATCGTCTCCTGGTAGGACGGAACGAACGGGAAAACGCATGGCTTCTCAAAAACGCCCGCGCCGGCGACCTTTGGCTCCATCTCAAAGACCGGCCCTCCGCCCACTGTATTTTGCAAAGCGACCGAAAAAGACAGATCCCGCGAGAAGTGGTCGAAAAGGCGGCTCGCATCTGCGTGGAAGCGAGCGTCACTCAACCGGGTGACTATCTGGTCGATTTTACTCGAAGACGCCATGTCAAAATCACCCAAGGTGCCCACGTCAACTACGTCGACTACGACACCATCAAGATAAGGAAAGCGTAGGCATACGCGAGGAAGGCTCGAAAGGAGGCCGCAATGGCGATCACACCTTTGACCAATATCATTTTCGTCAACCAGAACATGAATGTCGCCGCCTCGGTACAGAACATGCAATTCAACCGTTACGATATCCAAAACGCCGCCGCCCAAGCACTCGTGAACGAAAAAGAGAAGGTGATCGAAGAGACGCGGCCGGCTGAAGAAGCCGAGGCGATCAACCCCGACAGAGAGCATGAGCGCCAGGAGGCGAGGGAGCGCGAAGAGGAGAGGGAGCGCAGTGCGCACGGCAAAGCTCCGCCCCATCCGGACAAAGGATTCACGATCGACGACGAGGGCAACCCCCATGTGGATATCCACGTCTGAGCGATCGGCCATGCCGAAAGCAAGCTATAAAGGCTTCGACGATATACTTGTGGGAAGATTTGTCAAAGGGGTTTCATGGCCTTTCCATCGATCAAAAAAGAGAAAGCCCGCTTCCTAACCGGCGCCATACTCGTCGCCGTCGTTTTCGCCGTCGGCTTCATCGACAATTTTTTCCTCACCTGGCTCTTTTTCGGTCTGGTCTATCTACTCGCCTTTCACGAAGGGATGCACCTGTACCAAGTCCATGACGACAGGCTATACGCTTTCGCCGTTGCCATTTGGCTGGTTGCCTATTTCATCCCCGATCCGGATATCCTCTTCCTAGTCGCCGTACTCTTCGCTTCGGTCAAAGCCTATCGCCCCACGATACAGCCTGGCACCTTTCTTCCTTTTCTCTACCCCACCGCCTCCTTTCTCTTTTTGTTGCAGCTCTATACGGACTACGGTGTCATGTCCCTATTCTGGCTGTTGGCCGCCGTCGCCGTCACCGATATCGGCGCCTGGTTCGTCGGCAAAAGCCTCGGTAAACGCCCCTTTTCACCTACGTCGCCCAACAAAACCCTCGAAGGGGTCGTCGGTGGCGTTTTACTGGGCACCTTCGCCGGATTTTTCGTCGGCGCCCGTCTCGTCGATCCACCCCAAGCTTTCATCATTTCTCTGGCCGTTTCCATCGCCGCCGTCTTCGGCGATCTGTACGAAAGCTACCTCAAGCGACAAGCCGGCGTCAAGGATAGCGGCACGATCCTTCCGGGCCACGGCGGCGTCCTCGATCGCGTCGACGGCTACCTTTTCGCCGCCATCGTCATGGTCTTGCTGATGCGAGGCCTTTTATGAGGCACCGCTATCTTCGCGCAGCGGGAGAGGGCGCTCGATGATTCTTCTTGGCTCCACCGGCTCTATCGGTACCGCCACACTGGAGATCGCCGAACGGTTCCACATCCGTGTGGAAGCGCTGGTCGCAGGATACAACATCGACCTTCTCAAAGAGCAGATTCTACGGTTCCAACCCTGCTTCGTCTGCGTCGCGACCGAATCCCTGGCCCGACAGATCGACCATCCACGAGTTTTTTGGGGGGAGCGAGGCATCCTCGAAGTGATCCGTGCATCCTCCTCGGCCATCGTCGTCAACGCCCTCGTAGGTTTTCTGGGCCTCCGCCCCACGATCACCGCCATCGAAGAGGGCAAAACGGTGGCACTCGCCAACAAAGAGACGCTGGTCGCCGCCGGGGCTTTCATCGATCCTGGACATCTACGTCCCATCGACAGCGAACACTTCGGCCTTTGGTATCTGCTGGGCGGTCGCAAACCGGCGAAAATGACGATCACCGCCAGCGGCGGCGCTTTCAGAGATTGGCCGCTGGAAAAGATCGCCACCGCCACCGCCGACGAAGCCCTCAACCACCCCAACTGGAGCATGGGCGCCAAAATCACCGTCGATAGCGCGACGATGACCAACAAGCTTTTCGAACTGCTGGAGGCACGATGGATGTTCGGATGCCAAAAGGTCGATGCGGTGATCGAGCCCAAATCGGTCGTCCACGCCATGGTGCAATTCACCGATGGGGCCACGACGGCGCAAATGGCCAATCCGGACATGAAGCTCCCTATCGCCTACGCCTTGATGCAAATGGTCGACGATCCTATTCTCCCCCCCATCGATCTATTGGAAATCGCCTCGCTGGAATTTCGCCCCATCACTTCCCTTCGCTATCCGATTTGGACGATCAAAGAGGATCTACTGGCCCATCCGAAACGCGGTGTCGTCGTCAACGCCGCCAACGAAATCGCCGTCGCCAAATTTCTACGGGGCGAGATCCCTTTCGGACAGATCACTTCCCTCGTACTCGAAGCCTACGACCACTTCGCCGATAGGATGCCTACAAACCTCGAAGATGTCTTCGCCATCGACGAAGAGGTCAGGAGATGGTGTGAATCATTCGATACGACGAAAGCGTAAGGCCCTTTGAAGATGACGACATCCATCAAAACTTTGATTCTTCACGGCTGGGGCGGAAGCGACTGGCCCCACTGGCAAGCATGGCTGGCGGCCGAACTGGCCAAATCGTACGGCACGGTCAGTTTTCCGTTGATCCAACACCCCCACTATCCTCATCTCAATCGCTGGAAAAAGGAGGTGCGCCGACATCTGGAAGATTTCCGACCCCATACGGTCGTGTGTCACTCGCTGGCCAATACCCTTTGGTTTCATCTATGCCACGATGGGTTGCCCTTTATGGTCGAGCGGCTTTTGCTGGTCGCGCCCCCTCGGCTCGATTGTGAAATCGAAACGATCAAGAGCTTTTTCCCGGTCGCACCGCCCGACTCTCTTTTCGCCCACGACGCGACGATGGTGGTCTCGACCGACGATCCCTACATGCGCCTCGAGGAAGCACAAGCCCTCCAAAAAAGGCTTGGCATACCGATGAAAGTCCTCGAAAATGCCGGTCATATCAATGCCGAGAGCGGCTATGGCCCCTGGCCGTGGATCCTCGATTTTCTCAAGGTGAGTCATGATTCTTAGTATCGAAAGCAGTTGCGACGATAGCGCCATCGCCGTGACCGAAATCGCAAGCCGCAAGCTACTGTTCCATCGCAAAATCTCCCAAGAGAGTGCCCATGCCGCCTACGGGGGCGTCGTCCCCGAGCTGGCCAGCCGTCTTCACGCCGTCGATCTACCCAAACTGCTCGAAGCGGCCAAACCCTATCTGCCCGATATCCAGGCGGTCGCTGTCACCAACGCACCAGGTTTGTCGGTCACGCTGCTAGAGGGGGTGGCGATGGCCAAAGCTCTCTCGATCGCACTCGGGTTGCCCATCGTCGCCGTCAACCATCTCAAAGCCCATATCTACTCCCTATTCATCGAAAAAGAGGCCCTGTTTCCGATGATGGTCCTGCTCATTTCGGGAGGACATACGTTGGTCCTGGACGTGCACGCCGACGACGACATCGAGATCTTGGCTTCCACGATGGACGACAGTTTCGGAGAGAGTTTCGACAAAGTCGCCAAGATGATGGGCCTGGGCTATCCCGGTGGCCCCATTATCGAAAAGCTCGCCGAAAAAGGCGACCCTGACCGGTTCGATCTACCCGTCCCTCTCAAACACTCCCCCAAAATCGCGTTCAGCTACTCGGGCATCAAGAATGCGGTCCGTCTATTGATCGAAAAACACGCCCCGCTTGATGAACGGACCATGGCCGATATCGCAGCCGTGTTTCAAAAAGTAGCAATCGAACACCTTCTTCAAAAAACGAAAAAAATTTTCCAACAACGGCATCCTCGGGATTTCGCCATCGTCGGAGGGGCCAGCGCCAACCAGGAGGTCCGACGTGTCTTCGCCGACCTTTGCGCCACTTTCGGGGCCACGCTTCATCTCGCCCCCCTGGAGTTTTGTGCCGACAATGCCGCTATGGTGGGGCGTTGTGGCATCGAAGGCTACCTGCAAGAAGCGTTCACCGACGCGCTGACCTTGGAGGCGATCCCTCGAGTCGATAAGATTTTATGATGGTTATAAAAGTTTACAAAAAGCTTAAATCTAATTCATTTCAATTAAGACTTTTTTTATCCTCTTTGTGTACAATTTTCCCAATCGCTTTGAAAGCGAACCAAATCAAACCATAAAAAAGGAGCCAACATGGCAACTGTAAAACTCAAAGGCAACGATGTCAAACTGGCAGGAAACGAAGTCAACGTAGGCGACAAAGCACCGGAAGTCACCGTCGTCAACTCCGAAGGCCTTGCCGAGAAAAAAGTGGGCGGCGCTCAAGACAACGTCCAACTCCTCGTCGTCGTCCCTTCACTCGACACGCCCGTTTGTGCCGCTGAAACACGTAAGTTCAACGAAAAAGCGGCGGAGATCGAAGGTGTCGATACGACCGTCATTTCTATGGACCTTCCTTTCGCAGCCGGACGCTTCTGCTCCGCTGAAGGTATCGAAAACTTGACCGTCGCATCAGACTTTAGAAACAAAGATTTCGCCAATGCCTACGGTGTACTGATCGCGGAAGGCCCCTTGGCAGGTGTTACCGCTCGCGCCATTTTCGTCATCGACAAAGATGGAACCGTCGTCTACAAACAACTCGTTCCTGAAATCACGGAAGAGCCCAACTACGACGAAGCGCTCGAAGCCGCTAAATCCGCTGCGAACAAATAATCATCGGCCACTGCTACATTCGGGGGAATGCAAGGCGGGTCTTCGGGCCCGCCTTTTTTTATTTCCAGACGACGACGTTTCCGTCGAAATAAAGCTCCACCCTATTCTCCGCCTCGACCACTTGAAAACGGATGTTGTCCACCGCGAAATATTTGTAGCCACGCTTCTTGGCGTAGGTTTTCGCCGTTTTCAACCCCTCTTTGATCATTTTAGTTTTCGCATCCCCTACCCAATCGGCGATGTCGATTTTATTCTTGAAGAGATAGACGTGCCCGGCCCACATGCCATAATGGATCGGATACCCGTCTCGTCTATCGAAATCGATATTGGCGGGAATGGAACCGATATATCCTCCCATTTGCACAGGCTCCGCCGCCATCAATTGCAGGCCTACCAAAGAAGCGACCATCCATCTGCTCACACTTTTTACCATTTTCAATCCTTTGTTACTCGTTGACGGAAAATTATAACCAAAAGCTGGCGACAACTCCGATTTTTGTATACAATACGTCCTATATATCGGATATCAAGCGAAATAATGAAAAAAAATATCGGGATTTTGCTACTTTTTGTCAGTATGGCGATCTTTTATTGGGGCTACCATGCGTCCCAGCAGACGAAACAGCCGGTCGCTGGATGGATCCAAAAAGACAACGGAACGCGGCAGATCCTCTATATCGATCTTCTTGGAGTCGTCATATTGATGGTGGGCGGTTATCTTGCGATGGAAGAGAAGGAGTGATCACCCCTGATAGAAATTGAGCACCATCTTCTGCATAATGGTGATGAGACGTGTTTGCTGCAGCGCGATGTAACTCTCGATTTTTTGCTTGAAGAAGTGGTTGGGATAGATGGAGAAGATGAGCTGGTCCTCTTTTCGATAACGCAAAATTGCCGAGATTCTCAGATGGCTCGCTCGTTTCTCCCGCTCCGGCAGATCGAAACTGATGGCTACATGCTTCTGCTCCTCCTCGAAGCACGCCTCGATAGCCGATTCGTCGTCGATACGAATCGCGATCGAATTGACGGCGATCGCGTGGACGACACCTTGCAGCAGCGATCCGTTGGCGCATTCGACGGTCGCTTCGATCACTTCGTCGGGCATGACGCGGATATTCTCCCGATCCACGGGCGACTTGTCGATGAAGCGCAAATTACCCAACATCACCTCCGCCTTCGTCGGGACCGCGTTGAGGATATCGGCTTTGATAGTATCGGGTAGTTGAGGGTGTTTGATGAACGTGAACGGTTCGTTTTTCAAAAAAGCGGCCCTGGCTAGGGATGTTTTGACTCGCAACACTCCATTGCCGTAGCTGAGCACTTCCACCTCTTCGCTTAGAGGCATACCATTGTAAAAGTTGTAGAGCGTCACCAGGGAGTGATCTGCGAAAAAGGCGGCGAAAATCTGCTCTTCTCCCCCCTCCGCACAAAAATCGTAACGTGACGTGCCATAGCAAATCCGACCGCCGCCTACCCGCCGCGCCTCCTTCAGATAGCGCTTCAATCGCGTCATCAGAGATTCGTAGCTATCCTTCCCGTCGATGATGGTCAACGCACCGTAACTCATCTCGACCCCAAGAAGCCGGCGTATCCGTTCTTGGATCGCTTTGACCACCTGTACGCATCGATGCAGATGCATATCTTTCATGAAGGTCATCAGCGTTCCCTCTTCACAGACCGATATTGGGGAAAAATCGGTCTGTTCCTGCAGCAGTATCACTACCTCCTCCAACTGTTCGTCACCGATTGCCGCGGTATCCAAATGCAGGCAAAGAATCGCCACCGACGTACTATTTTCGGCGACGAATCGAATATGGGCTTGGACGATGCCTTGGCGTACCACTTCACGCTGACGATCGTTCAAGTGTCCATTTGTGCTCATAGCGGCTTCACCACGACCATGATGACGATAACGATCATCAGAATGGTCGGCACTTCGTTGTATACCCGGAAAAATTTACCGCTTTTGGTGCAGCGTCCTTCATGCAGACGCTTCTTGAACCAACCCAGCGAAAAGTGATACGCCACAAGAAGCAGCGCGGCCGTCAATTTGATATGCAACCACAGGCCGCTTTGAAAGAGGGCCGGGTTGAGGGCGATCATCGCGGAACCGCTGATGATCGTCGCCCACATCGCCGGCACGCCGATAAAGTGGTAAAGTTTGTTCTCTTGAATCTTCACCACTTCGACGAAACCTTCGTTGTCGGCATGTTCTTGGTGATAGACGTAGAGTCTAGGTTGATAGAAGAGCATCGCCATCCAGCTGATGAAACTCATCACGTGAAATGCCAAAATCCAGTTGTAATAGGCCATCGTCAACTCACTTTCCCAATAATTTTTTGATACCTGCCCACGTCAAACGCACGACACCTATGACCAGATAGACGATCATCGTCAGATAGAGCGGATGCCATGGCCCCAAGGGGCTTTTGGGCAACGATTCGATCTGCTGCCATGGATGGTGAATCCATGCGTCGAAGTGAACGGCAAAGGCCAGAATAAAAAATAGAACGACAAAGAAGATCAACTCTCT
>CAZORY010000036.1:0-1765 GCA_964582435.1 uncultured Campylobacterales bacterium | reverse complement strand
TCACACGGGCCATTCGCGAAACCTCGATCGTTTGTTCAGGGAGTATGTTAGCAAAAAACGGTCCAAAAGCGGAGCGTTTGCACAATCAGGGAGAAAATCGGACCCGCAAGGGTCCGACGAAGTACTCGCTTACATCAAGCCTCGAAGCATCAGATGCCAATACATGGGCTTGAGCATATAGAGGTCGAAGACCCACCAGATCCAGCGGGGTACCGTCGGATCAAGAGGGAAGGAGGGTGCCGGGCCATCGTAGTTGAACTCGGCCAGCATGATTTTTCCATATTGGGTCTTGAGCGGGCAGACGGTGTAGCCGTCGAATTTGGCGGTCGGCTCTTTTCCTTCCATCACGGCGGTCAGATTGTCCTGCACGATCGGCCCGTGATGACGCGCCGACCCCCCTGTTTTTCCTTTGGGAATTCCTAGAATATCGCCGATCCCGAAAACATTTTTGTATTTCATATGCTGCAAAGTATAGCGATCGCACGCCAACCATCCCTTGGCACTTCCTTTTTGCCATCCAAGGGGCGAATTGGCCACGGCGTCGACAGCTTTCATCGGCGGCACGACATGGATGAAGTCGTAAGGCATCTCGACCATTTCACTCTTTTTGATCATGTCGTACTCTTCCAGATCGGGATCCCACTCCCCTTTGACTTCGTAGGTATGTTCGAACGTCGCGACCTTTTTGTCCGGATCGATCTTGCGCAATACGTGGTTCCATTTGTCGGTGATATTGCCATACATCGGCGTCACCTCTTCGGTGAGCGTCTTGTTGTATCCAGGTATGCCGAAGAGTTTGGTCCCCTTCTTGCAGAAGTAGGATTTGACGTTTTGATGGACGTCTTTGCCCGCGACGGGGCCGTTGCCCCGCAGAAAATCGTCACTCAGGTACAAAATCTTCTGAGGGGCGCCGCCACACTTGATCGGCGTATCGGGCTGGGTGTAGATCGCCTGAATCGGGTGAGAGGGGCTCGCCTTTTCGGCGGCCGCTCGCAGCTGGTTGAACCACTCCCAAGTCGCCACGCCCCCTTTGGCGGTTCCCGCCGTCGGATCGTTGAGATAGACGCTGGCGATCCCTTTTTGGCCCACCAAATCCTTACTCATCCCTTCGATACGTTCATAATCGTACTGCAAGCCCGTACCGACTACGAGGAAATCGTAGGAGACTTTGCCGTTTTGGGCCGTTTCGACCACATTGTTGTCGGGGTCGAAGCTTTTGACTTCATCCTTGATCCATCGGACCCCATCGGGGATGAAATCGGCGTTGGGCCGCCTGATATCGTCCTCTTTGTACAGGCCCGCCGCCATGAAGACCTGGCCCGGTTGATAGAGATGGATGGCATTGGGTGCGATCACCGTAATGTCGGCGTTGGGTGCTGCGCGCCGCAGTCTGGCCGTCGCCATGATGCCGCCGGCCCCGCCGCCGACGATGACGATTTTGGCCTTCTTATCGGTGCCGCTTGCCTGCGCATCGGTCGCCGCTTGAGCGGGTGCGCTACCGAGCATCGTCGCACCGGCGCCCAACCCCATCAACTTCAGAGCGTCACGACGGCTGAGCCCCTCCTTTTTCATCACCTCTTCGATCGCGTCACGACTTGCTTCCAATAGTTTCTTATCCATTCATTCTCCTTAAAAATCGATTCACCTATTATAATATTGGGCAGTTAAAACCTCTCTTATGTTTTCATTCAAAATATTTTATCGATCAGTAATTGGATCGACCGCTCACCCCGAAACTCATTGACATGCAGCGTCCCCGTCAAAC
>CAZORY010000035.1:8063-12629 GCA_964582435.1 uncultured Campylobacterales bacterium | reverse complement strand
TCCGCCTGTCCGATTCCCTCTTCGCTGATCACGGGGCTCATCATACCGGCCAAGAGGGCTTTGACGTCGTCGATCAGATCGTAGATGATCGAGTAGGTCTTGATCTCCACACCCAACTGCTTGGCTTTGTTCTTGATCGATGCGGTAGGACGGACGTTGAAACCCAATACGATCGCATTTTCACTGGCGTTGGCCAGCGTCACGTCGCTTTCGGTGATTCCCCCGACTCCGGCGTGGATGATATCGATCTTGACCTCTTCGTTCTTGAGTTTTTCGAGGCTCCCTTTGATCGCTTCCAAGGAACCTTGCACGTCGGCTTTGATAATGACCGGTAATGCTTTGAGCTTCCCTTCGGCGATCAAGGCTCCCAATTCGTCGAGGGTCACTTTGGTCGATTTGCTGAGCTCTTTTTGGCGCTGATATTCCGCCCGTTTTTGGGCCAGTTCGCGCACCTGCTTGTCGCTCTCCATCGCCACCAGAATCTCGCCGGCCGGCGGGACGGCGTCCAGACCCACGACGACACCCGGGTCGCTGGGCCCCAAGGCTTTGATCGACTTGCCCATATCGTCGAGCAGCGTTCTGACACGGCCGAAGGTGACACCGCAGATCACGTGATCCCCGACGTGCAGCGTACCGTTTTTGACGATCACCGTCGCCACCGGTCCACGCCCTTTTTCCAAAGAGCTTTCGATGACGACCGCTTTGGCATGTCGTTTGGGATTGGCGACCAACTCCATGATCTCGGCTTGCAGCAAAATGGTCTCCAACAGATCCTCGATCCCCTGTCCCGTCTTGGCGGAGACTTCGACGAACTCGTATTCACCGCCCCAATCGACGGGCATATAGCCCAGCTCAGCCAACTGGGATTTGACCATATCCGGATTGGCGTCCGGCTTGTCGATCTTGTTGATTGCGATGATGATCGGCACTTCCGCCGCCTTGGCATGGTTGAGGGCTTCGATCGTCTGAGGTTTGACGCCATCGTCCGCAGCGACGACGATGATGACGATGTCGGTCGCTTGCGCCCCCCTCGCACGCATTTCGGTGAAGGCTTCGTGCCCCGGCGTGTCGATGAAAGTGATTTTCTTGCCATCCTTTTCCACTTGATAGGCACCGACATGCTGGGTGATACCACCGGCCTCTTTCTCGGCCACCTTCGTTTCGCGAATCTTGTCCAGCAACGACGTTTTCCCGTGGTCGACGTGGCCCATGATCGTAATGACCGGCGGCCGCTCTTCGAGATAGTCGTCCTCCACTGCATCGTACTGGGCGACATAATCGAGTTCGTCGAGTGGATTGATCGTCTCCACCTCGACGCCGAACTCTTCGGCCAAAATCTCGATCTCGTCCTTTTCGAGGAAATCGTTCTTGGTCACCATCTTGCCGAGAGCGAAGAGGACTTTGATCACGTCGCCCGCACTTTTGCCCACCTTCTCGGCGAACTCATAAACCCGGCAATCCTCGGGGATCTTCACCACTCTCGGTGCTTCTTCGCTCTTCTCGACGCGCTTGTGGCGTTTTTTCGCGGTAGTTCTGCTCACGCTACGTTTTCCTCTGCTTTGGGGGCCTCTTCGGCCGACGGGTTGTTTGGGACGGGGTTCGACCGGCTTGAGAGTCGTCGGCGACTTGGGCTCTTCCATGGCACGCATCGCTTCGGTCAGATCGGGGAGAACCTCCTCTTCGACCGTATAGTCGACAGTGATGCCACCGATATCCCGATCTTCGAGAAGATTGAGCTTCACACCCTCCTCTTTTTTGGGTGCCGGCGCCGCTTTCTTCGCTTTTTTGCGTTTTTTCCCGGCCAAGGATTCGTCCACTTCCGGCTTGGGACCGCCGCCGATGATCTCGCTCTTTTTGAGGTTGACCGTTTTCTCCTCGCTCTTCTCCACTTTCGGACGTTTCTTTTTGACGATGAAGATCCCCCGTCGTCGCTTGACCGACGCCTGGGCGAGACTCTCTTTTTCGGCGACCTTCTCTTCGGCCTCGACGGCCGATTCTTCTTTCGTCGCAGATGGGGCCGCCTTCTCTTCGGATACCTCTTTTTTCGTTTCGATCATCCCCTGCTCTTCGACCGCTTCGGAGAGGGTCTCTTCACGCTCTTTCGTCGGCTTCTCCACTTGTTTCGAAACCTCTTTGGGGGCCACCTCTTCGTTCTCGACATTTTGCCCTTCGGTACTTGCACGAGCGGCCTCTTTCTCTTCGACGGGCTCGTGCCCCGCCGGCGCCTCGGTTTCCTCTTTTTTGGAGACCTTTTCTTCACCCGTTTGGGCCTTTTTCGTCTCTTGCTTAGGAGAAGATTTCGCGGCGGTAGGCAACGAGCCGGTCATGACGAAATTCATCAAGTTGGCTGCATCCTCGGCGGTGACACTGCTTGAAGGTGCTTTGACGTCCAGTCCCATCTCCTTGGCCATCTCCACGACCTCTTTGCTCTTGATTCCCAGCTCCGCCGCTATTTCATGGATTCGTACTTTATCCATTCGCTCTCGTCTCCTTCGTGTCGGATCCCTTCAAAAGGTCCCTGATATGATTGCCCCAATCGATCGTCAGATAGGTTTTGTTGCCGCACATCTTCGCCAGCCGCCGAGCCAGCCGCTTCTCTTCGAGGCAGTCGTGGCACAGGTAGAAGCTTCTGCCATACCCGCGGAAAGGTCGAATTTGATTGTTTTCACACTGTAGCCGTATAAGTTGCGCCTGCAAAAAGCGGCCGCGACAATGAATGCACATTCTAACCGGATCGGACATAATCGTGGAATTATACCAGAATAAATCTTCTTTTCCTCTTCAACACTCGTTTCTATCCGAAGATGACACCGTCGTTGTCGAAATCGAGGATGACACACCGGAAGTTGGGAAAGCGTTTGACGAACGCTTCCCGCAGCGCTGGCGCATCCTCTTTGTAGACCATATTGAAAAAAGTGGAGCCGCTACCTGAGAGGGTACTCATCAACACCCCATGCTCGATCGCGATCTTTTGGACGTCGAAGAGTTCTGGAAGCTGTTTCATTCTAGCATATTGATGAAAACGATCCCTGGCGGCGATACGCAGCATCTCCCACGATTCGTTGAAAAAGCAGGCGGTCAGCAGCGAACTATGGGATAGGTTGTAGACGGCATCCTCTTTTCGATAACTTTTAGGCAGCGTCGTTCGAGAGTGGGCGGTGGAGGTCGGTCTGTCGGGAATGACGACGACCGCTTTGAGATAGCCAGGTATCCTCTTTTTTTGACTGAAAACTTTGCGATTTTCGACCACCGCCACGTTGAACCCCCCCATGACGGCCGGAGTGATGTTGTCTGGATGGTGCTCGTAGTGCAAGGCGAGATTGAGCAGCTTGCGCTTGCTGATGTTGACACCGGCAGCGGCATACGCCGTAGCGATGGCACTGACGATCACGGCTGAGGAGCTTCCCAGCCCTCTGGAAATGGGGATTTTATTGTAGAACCGGAAGCGAAACGTCCTTTTCGTCCCCGTCAAATGCTTGTAATGGTCGTTGAAAATGTTGATAAAGAGGTTGTTGCCCTTCAGCCGAGGATTGTCGGCCCCCTCTCCTTTGATGGAGACACTGAAAAAGGAAGAGGGTTGAATATGGACCTTGTTGCGCAGCGACAACGAAAGACCGAGGGTATCGAAGCCCGGTCCAAGATTGGCACTGGTCGCCGGCACACTGATCGTCACGCACGTCTCCTGAAAATTGATGGAACGATTTTAAACTAAATTAACTTAAGAGCATCTCTAAAAATCCCCGACCAGACCCAGGACGCCATCAAACGGCAGGCAGGACGTAGAGCGGTTCCGCATCAAGATCGAATAAGGAGGGGTCGAGGGTTGAAGGGAGCGTGAAGCCCTCTTCGGTCGCCTCACATCCTCTTTCGACGACGATTTCCTGACCCCTTTTGACGAAGCAGCTACGCCCGACCGCTTTGATCGGGCGACCACCGTTGAACGTGAAAGCGTCGGCGGCATAGAGCGGAATCTCCAAAACGATGGAGAGAGTTTTGAGCATGACATAGGTCACTTTGATCGCCATGAAACTTCCGGGTCCCTTGGCGTAGTAGAGGGCTTGCAGATCGTATGCGTAACGAACGCGGTGCAAAAGAGGCGGCAGACCTTCCGAACTCTTCGCCTCGCTCGAAAAGGTTTCGACCAACCGCCGATCGACATAAACCCCCGCCAGCAGGGGCGAGGTCACACCGACGACCAGCAATCGCGCCGCTTGTTTAGGCGAAGCTTTGAGCGAAGGAGACACCTTGAGCCACCTGCAACGTGATCACTTCGTAGGCGTCCGGATCGGCCATCAAGGCCAATGTCAATCTGTGATTGAGCTCATGACTACCCGCGAACGCTTCGTAGGCCCCGAGGATCGGTCTTCCCAGCAATTTCATATCACCCATCGCATCCAAAATTTTGTGGCGCACGAATTCGTCATCGAAGCGAAGTCCTTCCGGGTTGAGTATTTTGGCATCGTCGAGGACGATGGCGTTTTCCAAACTACCTCCCAAGGCAAGATTACGGCTTCTAAGATATTGGACTTCGCGCAAGAAGCCGAAGGTCCTCGCGCGTGCGATCTC
>CAZORY010000035.1:0-7963 GCA_964582435.1 uncultured Campylobacterales bacterium | reverse complement strand
ATGACGGTCGCCATCTGGGTATCGACCACATATTCGGGCGCCAAAGGTATCGTCACCCCCGCATCCTTTCGATAGAAGAGGATGCCGCTTCCCGCATCCAACGGTTCCAACCGCAAATGGACAGGCTTGCCTTTGTGAAGTCCGATACCTACACTCTCCACCGCTCTCGCGATCGTTCGTTGTTTGATCATTCATACATTCCTAATGTTTCGTCTTCCAAGGTCGCGTTTCACGCCCATCGTCTCATCCCTTGCAAAAACCGTTCCGGTCAGCCTGCTTTCCTTTAATCTTATCACAAACCTGCTGAAAAGCGGCCTCGAGCGATTTTTTACCGACTTCTTCGATCGATCATTCGTCGCGCCGTATCGAATACGGTGGCGATGTTGTCCTTGATCCAATGGCTGTCCATCCACTCCACCGGTCGGACTTCGATGCCCTGGACCAAAACACCGAAATGAAGGTGGTCTCCAAGGGCCAGCCCTGTTTTACCCGTTTTGGCGATCGTTTCGCCCCGGCGCACATCGTCCCCTTCCTTCACGTAGAGGGTCGAGCAGTGGCCATAAAGCGTATAGAGGCCCAACCCATGATCGATCAAAGGCATGTTTCCGTAGATGCCGTTGTACCCGGCGAAAGCGACACGCCCGGGGTTGGAGGCTTTGACGTCGGCCATTTTGACACTGGCCAGATCGAGCCCCAAATGGTACGATTCACTGACTCGCTTGCCTTTATAGAAATAGATACGGTGATCGCCGAAACTCGCTACTTTTTTGGCGTTTTTAAGAGGGTGGAAGGGCTTCACAATCCACCGACGGATCAGGTGGTCGGAGACTTGGCTACTATATTTGTGAATCAACGCTTCGTTTTTTTTGCGGATATCCTCGTTGATGATTTTGAACCGCTCGAGGGGATCGATCACGTTGGCCGTCTCGTCGAATTGACTCGACAGGTCGGCGATCTTTCCATCGAGGAATCTGTCTTTTAAGGTAATGTTGGATCGACGATAACAGTAGGATTTGAGATAGAGAGGGATATGGGCTTTGGATAGGTTGCCCGCCGCATCTTCCGCTTCGACCCACGCCCTGAAGCGCTTGACGGTGACGGGCCAGGCGATCAACGCCGCGTAATAACCAGCCTTGTAGAAAGGTTCGGCTTTGAAGATTTTTCCGAAACTGGTATGAATCTCCACCCGTTTGAGATGATCGTCCCGTGCCGCGAAAACGACGAGTGCGCTACCGCCTTGCGTGATGCTGTAGGAGTTGGTGAGAACGAAAGCGTCGGGCCGGACGGCATCGATCGTGATCGCCACCTCTTTGACGGCGACGTTGCCTTTGAACATGTTCCATCGGCTCGCGTCATGGACCACGATCTTCATCACGGCGGAGGTCGCTCGGCGATTCCATCCCGCCCGCGGTAGCGTCACGGGCACCGTCACTTCTCGACTCGGTGCGGAGAGTCTCTTTTGGGCCACGACGAAGGATCCGCCGCCGTCACTCAGTGTGATCGTATAACTCTTGATGCCCGAATCGTCTTTCAAACGGACGGCGATCGGTCGTTTGAGATTCCAAAAAATTCTATCGGGCATCTCGATCGTCGGTGCGTTGCGTTCGAACATCGGCGAATTGGCCAAATAGAATGCCCCACCGATAAAGGCGAGCACGATCAACAACAGTATCGTTACACCAAAGCGGCTCTTTTGTCTTCTCATCTTTCCAACTCCTTTTCGATCTTTGACAGCAACCTCGTCAAAATGGTATCACGCGAAAGCTCTTTGACGCTAAAACCCGCCGCTCTCTTGTGCCCCCCTCCCCCAAAATCCAAAGCGATGAGGGAAACGTCCACCCTTTGTTTGGATCGAAGGGAGACTTTCAGTGATCCGTCCGGCTCTTCCCGCATCAAAAAACCCACCTCCACCGTCGCTAGAGAGCGGGCGTAATTGACGAAATCTTCGGTCTCGTTGACACTTGCACCCGTTTCACGGAGCATTTGCCGTGTCACATCCAATCCCGCCACTCGACCGCCTAAGTAAAGGGTCAGCGTCTCCAATACCTTGGGCAGTAACCGCAGTTTGCATAGTGGCTGATTTTCACGAAGCATTCTGGCCGTCCATTCAGGATCGGCACCCAAAACGACCAATGTTTTGGCAAATGCGAAAACGTTTTCATCTACCCCTTCATACCCGAAAAAACCGGTATCGCTGACCAATGCCGTATAAAAGTTGGCGGCACTTTGCGCAGGCACTTCCCATCCGGCTTCTCGACACAGCCTAAAAGCCACCTCGGCGGCACATGGAGCACCGGGGTCGACCAGGTTGATATCCCCATAAGCGGTATTGCTGCGGTGATGATCGATATTGACGATCCTCAACCCCTCTCGCTCGTCGATACCCAGTCGATCGAAGCTACCGCAATCGACAGCGACCACCGTATCGCTGTTTTGGGGGAAAATCCGGCGAATTTTGCCAAAACCCGGCAGAAAGGAGAGGACCTGAGGCAGCGGCTCGCTGGCATTGTATATATCGACCCGCTTTCCAAGAGCCTTCAGTACCCACCATAGTCCAAGTCCCGTCCCAAGGGTATCGGCATCGGGGTTGAGATGCCCTACGATCGTCACGTGACGTGCCTTTTCAAGGGCTTGGGCCGCTTCTTTGAAATCCATCTCGCGATTGTACTCCAACTTGGCTATTTTGCGGGTTAAAGCGATTGTCTGCTTTTGTAAACGAAGGCCAATACCTCCGCGACCGCTTGATAGAACTGCTCGGGGATCTCCTGATCTATCTCCACTTTTCGATAGAGCTCTCTGGCCAATGGGGGGTTTTCGACGATCTGCACTCCATGCTCCCTCGCGATCTCTCTGATCTTCAAAGCGATCAAATCGGTCCCTTTGGCGACGATTTTCGGAGCGCGTCCTTGCGATTGCTCATACTTCAACGCCACGGCATAATGGGTGGGGTTGGTGATGACCACATCGGCTTTGGGCACTTCCGCAAGCATTCGCTTACGGGCCATCTCCATCTGAATCTGTCGGATTTTGGCTTTGATTTCAGGATTTCCTTCCAACTGCTTCATTTCATCTTTGATCTCCTGCTTCGACATTCGAAGCCCTTTGAAATAGTTGTAGCGCACGAAGAGAAGATCGATCAGGGCCAACACCATCAGCAACACCAGCATCACCGCCGCCAGAATCATCGCCCGATCGGCCAGCCAACCGACCTGCATCGGCAAAGGGGCGATAGCGACCGAAGTCAACTCCGAGATAAAGCGCAAAAAGACACTGAATGCCAACGTGAAAACGGCGGCTACCTTGAGGGTGATTTTGAAACTTTCGACCAGTTTTTTCAGCGAAAAAAGGTTTTTGGCACCCTTGATGGGATCGATTTTCGTGAAATCGGGGGTCAAAGGTTTGGTGGTGAAAAGAAAACCGAACTGTGCCCATGCGCCGACCATGCCGGCGATAGCGACCGGAAGTGCGAGCGGTAAAACCATCAGCAGTATCTCGATCGTCGTATGGATCGTGATGCCCATCAAAATCGACGGTGTGATCTCCATCCCGACGAAATGGTCATAATAGCGAAAGAGATTCTCCAACCGTCCGACGATCCAGCCCGTCAATGCGATGAATGCGACCACCGCCGTCAGCAACGTCACGAATCCCGAAGCATCCATACTTTTGGGAACGTTGCCCTCTTTTTTGGCGTCCTCTATCTTCTTCGGGGTCGGTTCCTCCGTTTTTTCCATATCGTCAGCCATTCAAAACCTCCGGCTTCGGCACGGCACAAAAACGACGAACGACAAGCAAGCGGATCATCTACGGCCGAGTCAGGTCACGACTTTCATCGAAAGATCGATCCAGCGAGACTGGTGGATGATGGCCCCCGAACTGATGGCGTCGACACCGGTCTCGGCGACCATGCGAATATTGTCGAGGGTCACGTTGCCACTCGCTTCGAGCAAAACGCCGGGGTAGTTCTCGTTGCGATAGAGGACCACCTCTTTGATCGCTTCAGGTGCCATATTGTCGCACATGACGATATCGGCCCCCACATCCATCGCCTGGGCCGCCATCGGGACCGTTTCACATTCGATTTCGATCTTGGTGGTGAAAGGGATGTGACGTCTAGCTTCTTGAATGAAGGCAGGAAGATCGTCGATAAGGCTTAGATGGGTATCTTTGAGCATCAGTGCGTCGTCCAGCCCCATCCGGTGATTGACCGCTCCACCGATGCGAACGGCGTATTTCTCGAAATTCCTCAGCATCGGACGGGTCTTTCGCGTATCGAGGAGCAAGACGCCCGTCCCTTCCAGGGCTTCGACATAGGGACGTACCTGGGTGGCGATGGAGCTTGCGTGCAACAACATGTTCAGCAGCGTGCGTTCTGCGGCCAGAAGATCGGCAGCGTCCCCTTCTATCTTGAGAAGCACATCCCCTGGCACGAAGGTTTCCCCATCCCGTTTGAACCAATAAAGGCGAAGATGACAAAACTCCGCCAACGCTTCCAGATAGGGCTGGCCCGCCACGATTCCTTCACTTTTTGCGACAATATGGGCCGTCGCCTCTTTTTTGGGCGCCACCCGTCCGAACAGATCGCCCCGCCCGATATCTTCGAGCAACACCTCCTTGACGAACTCTTGGATGATCATGACGCGAGCATTCTTTCCAGGGCGACTTTGGCCCACTCCCTGGTTTCGGGATCGACATCGATTTCGGTTGGCACACTCCCTCGTTCGATCGCTTTGAGCGTCGTGTAGAGATCTTCGAGAGTGGTTTCGTTCATCGTGGGACACTCCGGTTTGGTCGAGCTCAAAACGTAGATATTTTTGTCTCGCATCCGGTGGACTAGGTTGTATTCGGTACCGACGGCCACTTTTTGCTCTTCGGGCAGGCTGTTGACATATTTGATCAGCTGACTGGTCGAACCGGTAAAATCACTGACGGCCACGACACTGGGATCGCACTCGGGATGGACGGCGATCTTGATACCGGGGAAACGCTTACGATAGAAGTTCACATCGTCGACCGTGAACAACTGATGCACCGAGCAAAAACCGTCGTAACAGATGATATCCGCCGCTTTGGGATCTTGGCCGTCACCGATAACGCAGGATTTCAACCCCATCATGTTGGCCACGTTCTGTCCCAAGCATCGATCGGGGACGAAAAGGATCTTTTTGCCGCTATCCAATCCTTTTTCGATGATTTTGACGGCGTTGGAACTGGTGCAGACCATTCCCCCCATCTTACCGACCCGCGCTTTGACTTCGGCACTGGAATTGATGTAGGTGATAGGAAGAACCTCCTCTTCGGCGATCCCGTGTTCTTTCAGATATTTCACCGAATCGTCGTAGCAACGTTCGTCGATCATCCTCGCCATCGCGCAGCAGGCGATCTTGGGCATGGCGACGCGCTTTTCGGGCGCGACGACCTTGACGCTCTGGCCCATGAAGCCTACTCCGCAAAAGACCACCCACTCGTTCTGGTCCTCTTTACAACGTCTCGCTAACTCCAAGCTATCCCCAGTGATGTCGGCCATCTCGAAGACTTCGTCTCTTTGATAGTAATGGGCGACGATCGTCACCGGCAATTTCTCCCGTAACTCCTGAATTTTCTCTTTCAACGCCTCTTTTTCCAATATCGATCCTTAATGGGTCTATAACCATTCGTTTTCTATAATTGGCCACAATTTTACCATAAAGCGAACGGACCATGCACTTTCTTAGCAACCCCAATATTCTGTTCTACCTGGCTGCCTATTTGATCGGCGGTATCCCTTTCGGTCTGATTTTGGCCAAAATTTTCGCCGGCGTCGACGTCAAAAGCGCCGGGAGCAAAAGCATCGGTGCCACCAATGTCTTGCGTGTCGTCAAATCGCGTAATCCCGAGCTCGCCAAACGGCTCGCCATCGCCACCGTCGCCCTCGACGCCTTGAAAGGAGCCGTCGTCTTGCTGGCGGCCAAACTATCGGGGATGCCCGACGCGACCTTGTGGGCGATCGCCGTTTTGGCCGTCATGGGACATTGTTTCAGTCCCTATTTGATGTTCGAGGGGGGCAAAGGAATCGCCACTGGAGTCGGTGTTCTAGCCTTCATGATGCCGCTGGTCACGGCGATCGCCCTGATCGTCTGGTTCGTGCTCGGCAAAACTTTGCGCATCTCCTCTCTCGCTTCCTTGGGAGCGCTGATCGCCTTTCTCGTAGCTAGCTACGTCATCTATCCCGATGTTCCCCATATCCACTCCCACGCCCCGATCTGGATCATCGCCATCATCGTCGTCTACAAACATATACCCAACATCGTCAGACTGATCAAGGGCGAAGAGCGAAGGGTAGCATGACCATCTCGATCCAGGGGCTTCGCTTTCAAGCGATCCTGGGGATCCTACCCCACGAACGCACGACGCCTCAAACGATCGAAGTATCCCTCAAAGCGACCTATACCTATCGTAAAGATCGTTTTCTCGACTACGCTAAGGTACGCGAGAGGATCGTGACCCTTGTGCAACGAGAGAAATTTCACCTTATCGAAGAGGCACTCGACTATCTCTTTCAAGACTTGAAACACCGTTTTCCACCGATTGAAACACTCGAAATCACGATTTGCAAACCCGATATCCTTCCCGATTGTCGTGTTTGTGTCGGCGATTTTCGGGCCTTTCTTTAAAAAATTTTGAAAATCAGTTTAAAACAACCTAAAAATATGCTATAATCCCGCTTAAATTTCGCGGGCCCCCTTCCCGGCGATAAAACTCTTGCAAGGAAAGTCTCTTATGCGCATACTCATTGTCGAAGATGAAACCACCGTCAACAAAACCCTCTCCGAAGGCCTCAACGAATTCAATTATCAAACCGATTCGGCCGAAAACTTCAAAGATGGCGATTACTATCTTGATATTCGCAATTACGATCTGATCCTCGCCGATTGGATGTTGCCTGACGGTAGCGGTCTAGAATTGATCCAAAAGGCCAAAGCCAACAATCCGAAAACGGCCGTCATCATCCTCTCGGCCCGTGACGATAAAGAGAGTGAAATCGAAGCGCTGGAAGCCGGTGCCGACGATTACATCAAAAAACCGTTCGACTTCGACATTCTGATCGCCCGTATCAAAGCACGCTTGCGATTTGGCGGTAGCAATGTCATCGAGATCGACGATCTGGCCATCAATCCCCAAGAAGAGAAGGTCGTCTACAAAGGTAAAGAGATCGAACTGAAGGGCAAACCTTTCGAAGTGCTGACCCATCTAGCCCGCCATCGCGACGAAATCGTCTCCAAAGAGCAACTACTCGACGCCATTTGGGAGGAGCCCGAACTGGTCACCCCCAACGTCATCGAAGTGGCGATCAATCAAATTCGCCAAAAAATGGACAAACCCCTCAAAATTCAGACGATCGAAACGGTACGCCGCCGCGGTTATCGTTTCTGCTATCCTCAGAAAAAGAACGAAGAGTGAGCCCGAGGGTAACGATCGTTTAAAGAAACTAAAGGGGAGAGCGGTTCCGTGGCCACTCCCCCATCGAGCAAGGGAGGGCATCTGCCGCTTCCCGTCAAAGGTGACAGATGGCCGGCAATCGAAGCATTCGCAACCAATTCCTGACCCAACTCATCATCGCCTCTTCGATTCTACTCATCATCTTTTCGACGATGCTTTACGCCTATATCAAACAATCGATCTACGACGAGCTTTCCCAGCAGTTGGTCCAACAAGCCCGCTATATCGTCCAAACCTTCCCCGACTACAAAGAGGGGGAGAAGATCGACGCCAAAAACCTCAAAAACGCCCTACAGATCACGGCGCGAGTCATTCCCTCTCCCCATCATTTCTATAGTTCCATCGAATGGCACGAACGAGAAAAAAACGGCAAATACTATATCGACCTGATCTATCCTTACAATTTTCGCGCACAAACCTATCTACTCGTCAGCAAAGAGATCACGACCGTTCATCGCATGCTCTCCAAAATTTTCCGTTCCAT
>CAZORY010000034.1:0-12775 GCA_964582435.1 uncultured Campylobacterales bacterium | reverse complement strand
CGAGGAAGTTGGCCGGTTCGCCCCCTTCGTGCTTGATAATATCCATCGTCGCCATCGCCAATCCCGCGCCGTTGACCATACATCCGACGTTGCCGTCGAGTTTGACGTAGCTGAGGCCATGCTGCTTGGCCTCCACTTCGGTCGGCTCCTCTTCGCTCAAATCTCGCATCTCGAGAATATCGGGATGGCGTCCCAGCGCATTGTCGTCGAATCCCATCTTCGCATCGAGCGCCAAGAATTTACCGTCGCCGGTCTTGATCAATGGATTGATTTCGATCATTTCGGCATCTTTGTCCATATAGACTTCATACAAAGCTTTAGCGAATTTGATGAACGCCCCCATCTCCTCTTTCGCAAGCCCCAGTCCGAAAGCCAATTGTCGACCATGGAAGCCTTGGAAACCGATCGCCGGATCGATATGGACTTTGACGATCTTTTCAGGAGTTTCCGCCGCCACTTTCTCGATCTCCATCCCACCTTCCGTAGAGGCCATCATCACCGGCATCTCCATCGCACGATCGAGGAGCATACCCAGATAGTACTCCTTCTGGATATCCGCGCCCTCTTCGATATAGACTTTTTGGACCAGCTTGCCTTCCGGCCCCGTCTGATGGGTCACCAACGTCATGCCCAAAATCTTGTCGGCCCACTCGCGGACTTCGTCGATGCTTTTGGCCAGCTTGACACCACCGCCGAGCCCCCGTCCTCCGGCATGGATCTGCGCTTTGACGACCCAAATGTCACCGCCGAGGTTCTTCGCAGCCTCGACCGCTTCATCGACGGTGAACGCCACCTGTCCGCGTGGTACGGGTACCCCGTACTCTCTGAAAATCTCTTTGGCTTGGTATTCATGTATGTTCATACGCTATCCTTTCGTTGGTTTAATCTTTCACTTCGTACTGCTTGCGACCCTCTTCGTAAAGGTCGTTGCCGTAGGCGTCGTTGATGACGGTGACGGGAAAATTTTCTACCTTGAGCATACGGATCGCTTCAGGTCCCAACTCTTCGTACGCGATCACTTTGGCATCTTTGATCAATTTGCCAAGCAGCGCACCGGCACCGCCCGTCGCACCGAAATAGACCGCTTTGTACTCTTTGCAGGCATCTTTGACCGCTTGATTGCGCTTGCCTTTGCCGATCATTCCCTTGAGACCGTACTTGATCAATATCGGTGAATAGCTATCCATCCGATAACTCGTCGTCGGACCGGCACTGCCGATCGGCTCACCGGGTTTCGGAGGGGTGGGTCCCACGAAGTAGATGACCGCCCCTTCGAGGGGAAAGGGAAGTTCCTCTTTGTTCTCGATCAGATCGACCAACCGTTTGTGGGCAGCATCACGTGCGGTGAAGATGGTACCCGATAGATAGACGATATCGCCGGCTTTGAGGTTCATCACATCTTCATCGGTGAGTGGGGTCGTAAGATAGTGTACTTGACTCATCGACAATCTCCTTATAAAGTCACATGACCGTGCCGGCTACTATGGCACTGGACGTTGACGCTCACGGGCAAGCTGGCGATATGGCAAGGGTTTTTCTCGACATGAACGGCCAGAACCGTCTGTGTACCACCCATACCCATGGCACCGATACCGAGCTTGTTGAGCTCGTAAAGCAACTCTTTTTCGAACTCCGCCACTTCCGGATCGGGATTGGGCTCGCCCGCTTCTCTGAAGAGGGCATGTTTGCTCGATATCGCCGCTTTTTCGAACGTGCCGCCGATACCTACTCCGACGATGATCGGCGGACAGGGGTTCGGTCCCGCTTCCGAGATCACCTGCTTGACGAACTCTATGACGCCATCACGCCCCTGGGCGGGAGCCAGGACCCTCGCTCGGCTGACGTTTTCGCTGCCGCCTCCCTTGGCGGCGTATTCGATCTCGATCCGATCCCCTTCGACCAATTCCATATGGATGACGGCAGGAAGGTTGTAGCCTATTTTGTCCTTGAGGTTTTCACGCGTGAAACAATCGCATGTGGACGCACGCAGATATCCCTCTTTGTAGCCTTTTTCGGTCCCTTCGTTGATGGCATCTTTGAGAAGTCCCCCCGTGATTCTTACATCCTGGCCCACTTTGACGAAATAGACGGCCAATCCCGTATCCTGGCAAAGGGGTCTCGATTCGGTCCGGGCGATTTCGGCATTCTCCAAAAGCTGTTCCAACACCTTTTTGGCGATGGGACTCTTTTCCTTCTCGTGTGCCTCTTTCAACTTCGCGAGGGCATCTTCGGGCAAATGAGTCGCCGTATACATCACCAAATTCTTCACCGCCTCGACGATTTCGTCGTATCGTATCTCTCTCATTTTCACTCCTCGTCGAAAAAGCCGTGCTCGTTGAGCGTATCCACAAGACGCTGCACCGATTCGACCGATTTTCTGAACATTTTACGTTCACATGCATTGAGCGAAACGGTAATGATATCTTCCGCACCATTGGCACCGATACTCACCGGTACACCGCTGACGATATCGCTGTAGCCATATTCACCGTCGAGATAGACGGCACAGGGATAGATCTGTTTGGTATCTTTTAAAATCGCCTCGACCATGATCGTCGTCGATTTGGCCGGTGCGTAGTAGGCCGACCCCGTTTTCAGATATCCTACGATTTCGGCCCCACCGTGCTTGGTACGTTCGACGATCTCGTCGATCTCCTCGTCGGTCAGAAGATCGTTGAGCGGTACCCCCGCGACGGTCGAATATCTCGGTAACGGCACCATGTCGTCGCCATGCCCGCCCATGACGGAAGCACGAATCTGTCCAGCACCGTAGCCCAACTTTTCTTGAATGAAATAAGCCATCCTCGAACTATCCAAAATACCAGCCATACCCAAGACACGATTGCGTTCGAAACCACTCTCCCTCAAGGCTACGTAGGTCATGGCGTCCAATGGATTGGATACCATGATGATGATGGCATTGGGAGAATAGGTTTTGATATCTCGAACAACCTCACGAGTGATCCTGGCGTTGGTGAGCAAAAGATCGTCCCGGCTCATCCCCGGCAATCTAGGGCTCCCGGCAGTCACGACCACCACGTCACAGTCGACCAGCTGATCGGGTGTTTCGGCCACCGACACGATCGTATGGCTTCTGGCCGCCGCCGCCGCCTGACTCATATCCAACGCCTTGCCTTTTGCGATATCGATTTTGTTGTCTCTTAGAACGATTTCGTGGCAGACACCGTTCATCGCCAGTATGAACGCCGCCGTCGAGCCTACGTTGCCGGCGCCGACGATGCCAACTCGTTTACCTTTTCCCATATTCGATCCTTTAGATGGTGATTGTCAAGAGTAGGTTCTTCGTAAGTATAGAACAAAAGGCAAGATAAACGAATAAAACTTCTTCTTCCTCGAAGTTTTACCCACCTATCTTGCACCCGCGCAAGAGCGCGGAATGCCAGAATCACCCACTTAGATCGCGTCGACGATCTTGTTGAGTGTTTCGCTGGGGCGCATCGCCTCTTCGGCTTTGCAATCGTCGGGATGATAATATCCGCCGATATCTTTCTCTCGACCTTCGGAGGCCAAAAGCTCGTCGAGAATCTTCTGTTCGTTCTCTTCGAGGGCTTTGGCGACCGGTGCGAAGGTTTGAGCCAACGCATCGTCATCACTTTGTGCCAGCGCTTGGGCCCAATATTTGGCCAGGAAGAAGTGGCTCGCTTTGTTGTCGGGCTCGCAACACTTGCGGCTAGGCGCGTTGTCGTTGTCGAGATAGGCTTCGTTGGCTTTATCGAGCGCTTTGAGGACTTCTTCCACTTTTCGGTCGCCCGTTTTGTTGAAGATCATACGCAGCGACTCGGCCAAGGCCAGGAACTCCCCAAGGCTATCCCATCGCAAGTGTCCCTCTTTTAGGAACTGCTCGACATGTTTGGGTGCGGAGCCGCCAGCACCGGTTTCGAAGAGTCCGCCACCGGCCAGAAGCGGTACGATCGACATCATCTTCGCACTCGTGCCAAGTTCTAGAATCGGGAAGAGGTCGGTCAGATAGTCGCGAAGGACGTTGCCGGTGACGCTGATCGTATTGAGCCCCGCGCGGGTTCGCTTGAGCGTATAGCGCATCGCCAATTCAGGTGCCATGATATGATACTCGATCGGCTCCTTTTCTAGATATTTCGGTAATTCTTCGACGACACGTTTGATCAAATTGGCATCGTGCGCTCGGTTGGAGTCGAGCCAGAAGACGATCGGATCGCCCGTCAGTCTGCCCCGCTCGTGGGCCAAGCGAATCCAATCTTTGACAGCGATCTCCTTGGCGCGATAGAGACGCCAAATATCGCCTTTTTCGACCTTATGGCTCATCAAAACGTTGCCTTGTTCGTCTTTGACCTCCATCACGCCGTCTTCAGCTACCTTGAAAGTCGTCGGATGGGAGCCGTACTCTTCGGCTTTCATCGCCATTAGACCGACGTTGCTCACGTGACCCATCGTCGTGACGTCGAACTGTCCCTCTTTTTTGCAGTTCTCCAGAATCTCTTTGTACATCAACGCATAGGATCGGTCGGGAATGACGGCGACACACTCTTGCAGTTCACCCTCTTTGTTCCACATTTTACCCCCTTCGCGAATCACCGGCGGCATCGAGGCGTCGATGATGATGTCGTTGGAGGCATGAAGGTTGGTGATCCCTTTGTCACTGTCGACCATCGCGATGTTGGGGCGGTTTTTGTAGGTTTCAAAAATCGCCAATTCGATTTCACCCCGCTTTTCGTCGGGTAGTTTTTGAAGTTTTTTGTAGAGATCTCCCAGTCCAAGGTCGGGATTGACGCCGATCTCTTCGAACTCTTTGGCATACTTCTCGAACACCTCTTTGAAGAAGACTTTGACGGCGTGGCCGAACATGATCGGATCACTCACTTTCATCATCGTCGCTTTCAGATGGATCGACCAGAGTAGATCCTTCGCTTTGGCGTCATCTACGGTTTGCTGCAAAAATTTGGCGAGGTCGTCGGCCCCCATGAAACTTGCAGAGATCTGCTCACCGTCTTCGACGTCGGTCAACTCTTTGAGGACTTTGCCGTTGAGCTCGATCGTCACCTTACCGCCTTTTTCCATGATGACCGACTGTTCGTTGGCATAGAAATCGTTCTCTTCCATATGGGCGACGTAAGCTTGGCAGTTCGGATCGAAAGGTTTGAGGCGGTGGGGGTGCTGTTGGGCATACTTTTTCACGGCGGCTGCGGCCCGTCGGTCGGAGTTGCCCTGGCGAAGGACCGGGTTGACGGCGGAGCCTAGGCAGGTCGCGTAACGGGCTTGAATCTCTTTTTCCGCATCGGTTTGAGGATCTTCGGGATAGTCGGGCAATTTGTAACCCTGGCTTTGCAGTTCGGCGATACACTCTTTGAGCTGGGGAATCGAAGCGGAAATGTTGGGAAGTTTGATAATGTTGGCTTCCGGTTGATTGACCAGTTCACCCAGTTTGGCCAACTCGTCCTCGATACGCTGCTCGGGCTCCAGGTAGTCGGCGAAGGTCGCGATGACGCGACCGGCCAAAGAGATATCTTTTTGTACGACATCGACGCCGGCGTGCTTGGCGAAATTTTTGACGATCGGATAGAGTGAATAGGTCGCCAATGCCGGCGCCTCGTCGATCTTGGTCCAGATAATGGTCGGGTTGGATGCCATGTGTTCTCCTCGTGATGATTTTGATTTGATGTGGTTATCATATCACTGCAAGGATGAGTTTCGGCTATAAACGGGAGCCTTCTTCCGCTCAATGGGTCGAAGTGTTTCGTTTTTTTACATTTCGTATGGCACGGCAGTGGGCTTCGTAGGTGACACTGAAGATATGACGCCCGTCGGCTCCTTTGACGAAGTAGAGATACTTCACATTGGCGGGTTTGATCGCCGCTTTGAGTGCCGCAAGACTCACGCTCCCCACCGGATAGGGTGGAAGCCCTTTGTTTCGGTATGTGTTGAAGAGCGTCCGGTCTTCTTCGATGCGCCGTTTCGTCACTTTGACATGGGAGTACTTCCCATAATTGAGCGTCCCGTCCATCTGTAACGGCATTCCTTTTTTCAGGCGATTGTAGATGACCCCCGCGACCAGAGGCATCTCCTTTTCGTCCGCCGCCTCTTTCTGAACGATCGAGGCAATCGTTACGTATCGAAACCATTTGACCGGTTCGTAAAGACCGAAAAATTTTTTGGCCAGGAATTCGTGACGGGCCAGTGAGCGGTGGACGAGATAGTAGACGAGATGACTCTCGTCGATCCCTTTGGGTACGTAGTAGGTATCGGGCCATATGACCCCTTCGGCCACAGGTGCATATTTTTCGTAAGCACGCTCCAACTTTTTAGGGTCGAGTTGAAATTTGGCGGCTAGCTGATCGAAAAACACACTCCGCGTCTCTCCGGGGATCAACGTCACCGGAACGAGGGCCGCTTTGGCGTGAGTGATACGATAGAGAAAATCCCCCTTGGTGAGTCTTGATGCACCGATATCGATCCAACCTTTTTGAGGATACCCCAAAAACCTCACGAGCGACAGATCCAACCTATCGACATCGAAACCGCGACGCTGTAGGTATGCTATAATCGAAGGTGTAGAGCCGGCCGGAAGAAAGAGAACTCTCTCCGCTTTGACCGGCTGCGCGAGATAATAGGCAAGAGAGAGTATGATAACCGCGACGGCCAAAATCATCCATTCTACCGTTTTGAAGATTTTCCTGGCCATCATGCTTTTGCTCATCCTTTTTTTTCTCATCCTCGCCCATGGGATCAAGATTTCCCATTTCGTACTTCCAGGCGCGAAAATCGAGCAATTGTACATTAAGTTGGATAAAAAACTGATTGTCGAGATCGGTGCGATCGATCTCGAGACCCATAGACAAGGGAGAGATACAATCACCGAACTCGAAGACGCCGCTCGGATGCTCGCACTTTTTCCTTCTTTTTTCGAAAAGGTCCAAATCGACGATATCACCATAGACGACGAACACGCGCAACTACTCTTTTACAAAAATCTCTTCTACCTGACCACCGATCGACTCCAGCTAGCCACCGCTCTCCAATACGACGAAAGATCCAATCGCATACTGGCGACCATCCATACTTTCTATCTACTCAAAGCCAAGACGACGCTATCCGGACAATTCATCTACGATCTGCGCCAAAACGTGTGGTATGGTCAGGGAGGTTACGATGGATTGAATCTAACAGGCCGATTCAAGGTAGAAAAAAGGGCACATCGTCTCTCATTCGCCATCGATTCGAACGAAACCGACTCGATCAAACCATTGATCGATTATCTCGATCCCCCGAAAAAGATCAAAGTCTGGATCTATCCCAACATTCCCGCCCAAAGATATCGTCTCCACTTTCTTAAAGGAACACTTGTATTCGATAGGAAAGGGCACATCGATTGGACAAAAAGCCAAATCGAAGGCCATGCGACCGCATGGAACGCCAAGATCCATTTTCATCCCAAACTTCCTCCTATCTCGACGCCTCGCATCGACATCCTCTATCGAGACAACACCCTTGCATTCGATATCCAACGGCCCGTCTATCAAGGGAAAAAACTCGCTGGTAGTTTCGTGAAAATCCGTCATCTCTTCAAACACGGGACTACGACGCTAGATGCCCATATAGTTCTTACGAGTCGATTCGACGCCACTATCCAAAAGACACTACGTGCTTACCACATTCCGGTTCCATTCATTCAATCGCGGGGAGTCATGCACGCCGTCTCCGATCTTTCCATTCGACTCGGTGACGGTAAAATCACCCGCTATAGCGGAGATTACCGCATCGCTCAAGGTGTCTTGCTGTTCGACGATACGATCCCCATACCCGTCGAAAAACTACATGTCACGGCCAAGGATTCTCTTTTCAAGATACTCTCTGCCCATATCCATCTCCCACCATATCTCAACGCATCGCTCACAGGAACGCTGAATCTCGCCAAAAAAAAGGGCCACTTCCGTCCCATCGTACATACTCTTACCTATCGGTACCACGACATTCCACTTTTTAAAATGCGAAAGAAACCCCTGCGCGTCGATCTCGATTTCACCCAAGGAGTTCGTTTCAAAGTGCCTCTTCTCGAACTCTCCTTGGCCTATCGGCCAGGTGGAAAGATGCGGGTCGAAGCGGCCGATCTTACCCGACTACGCCCCTTCCTTCTAGGACCGGCCGCTAAGTTGAAGAGCGGCGACCTACGTCTGGACTATCATGCCAAAGCGGCCACCATCGCAGCCAACGTTATCTACGACAACGACGTTCTCTACCAGCACCATAAGCCTTTGACCCGATTTTCCATCACGGCGATAGCTCGAGACAAGGGTTACGAAGCATCGATCAACGGTCGAGCGAAAATCACCGGGAAAGAGGATCTCACCACGATCAATTACCGACAAGTGGACGTCCACGTTCCCCGTCTGCTCCATCTCCTGCGCCCCTTTTTCACAAGCAAAAGAGACAAGAAACATACCGTATTGTTGCATATCGACGCACAAGAGAGCACGCTGTATACCGATCATGTCTATCTTCCCTGCCGAAGCTACCAACTGAAAATGACAAGCGGTCGACACCTTTCGATCCTTTTCGAATCGAAACACGAGAGTGGTACGATTCAAGGCGTACTCTACGACGATCGGATCAAAGCGGTAGGCAAGCATCTACCTGACAGTGTGATCCATGGAATTCCTGCACTCAAGGACCTTTTCGGAGGCTATTTCGACTTCGAAGCCGCAGGTAGGCTCGACGACCTCAACGGGACCATTTACGCCTACGATACGTTGTGGGCCCAAAGTCCCTTCTACAACAACGTCCTAGCCGCCCTCAACACCATTCCCGCCATCTTGAGTCTCAAAAATCCCGGCTTCAATCAACGAGGTTTCAAGATAAAGAGCGCCGCCATCCGATACCATTACAAAAATCCCCGATTCACTTTTCAAAATATCGTCATACACGGTGAAAGTGCGGACATTTACGGTAAAGGCCATATCGATTTCGACGATAGGGACATCGACATAAAAATGCGTATCCATTTCCTCGAAACGGTCGCCTCGCTCATGCACAAAATTCCCGTGGCCGGCTATATTCTTTTCGGTAAAGACGGAACACTCTCCGTAGGTCTGGAAGTCCATGGAAGCCTCGAAGATCCTATCGTCAAAACCTCCGCGGTCCATGATATCGTGACGGCACCGATCAATATCCTGAAAAGAGCTTTTACGTTCCCTTTTCATCTCTTTCATCAATAACGGCATCGCCCGTCGAAGCAGAAAGAAGTCACGACATTTTCGCAGAACTAGACGGTAACTCGACCTTCATGCGTGCCGTCATTCGTTACGCAACACTTGCAACGGATCGATTTCGCTCGCTTTTTTGGCAGGATAGAGCGAGGAGAAGATCGTGATCAACAAAGCACCTACGACCACGCCTATGAAATCTTTGGGATCGAGGTCGATAGGAAGGTGGCGGGTACCGTAGACATCTTCAGGCAAAGATACGATATCGAAGTGTTTGAGCAATTCCATACCGCCGAGCCCCAATCCAATCCCGACGATCACACCGCCGATTCCGATGATGAGCCCGAGCCGGAAAAAGATCTGGCGAATCTCCCGTCGGCCGGCACCCAAGGAGAGAAGCAGCGCCACATCGCTTCGGCGATTCATCACCGTCATCAACAAAGAGCTTACGATATTGAGTGAAGCGATCAGAATGATCAACATCAAGACGATGAAGAGGGCATGTTTTTCCATCTGCATGGCCGCGAAAAAATTGCCGTTTTGCTGCCACCATCCGATGACACCTACCGAATCGGGCAGCTCCTTGCGAATCATTTCGATATCCCGCATAGGATGCTTCGATTTGACATGAATGCCGTCGTATCGACCCGGTGGACGATGGAGTATTTTTTGGAGATTTTCAAATGAAGTATAGGCATAGGCTTCGTCGTAGGCGTTGAGACCTGAACGGAAGAGGACTCGAATCGTGAAACGTTTACTTAAAGGCATCAGACTCAAACCGGCGGGCCTGAGCGTGGAGAAGATATACATGATCTTGCCCCCAATATCCAGGCCCAGTTGTTCGGCCAAAGGCTTGCCTACGATGACGCCGAACTTTCCAAACGGTCGGCGATAGGCTCGAGCGAATACGTCGTTGACCTCTTTTTCTCGTTCCGGATCGACCCCGAACATCAATCCGCCCTTGAGCATACCCCCCTCACGCACCAACACTTGACTCTTCATATAGGGGCTGAAACGAAGGTCGGGAAATTTGTCTTCCAATTCGAGCAGAAGGGTTTCATCGACGGCATTTTTGAGCTTGGGGTAGATGGTCAGCGGATAATTCATGACGAAAAGGCGCTTTTCGAACTCCTTTTCCATCCCATTCATGATCGCCATCGCGATAAGTAGTACCGTCACGCCCACCGCGATTCCGATAAATGCAAGAATCCCGGAGAGAAAAATGAAAGGATGCTCTTTATCGAAGCGCAGATAGCGCCTGACCATCGTGCGCACGAAAGGATGCTTCATCGCGTGGTGACTCGTTTGGCGACGGCCGTTCGTCGCCATTTTCGATTGGGGTGGATGTTCACTGCCTTTCCGTTCAGGCGTTGGCCAACGCACCCTTCTTCGGCCCGCTCCGACCGCAACAGTGCTTGTACTTTTTGCCGCTACCGCAAGGGCATGGATCGTTACGTTTGGGCTTTTTCCCGGTCAGAGGGGCCAGCTCCTCCTCTTTGTTGGTCGTGATCTGTGCCGCCATCTCCTCTTCCATTTGTTGACGCATACGTTCGATGGCCGCTTGCTCTTGCTGGAGTTCCTCCTCGCTTTTGAAACGGATGAGATAGAGCGTTTTGAGGGCTTCGAACTTGATCGACTCGACCAGCTCGGTGAAGAGATTGTAACTCTCCTTTTTATATTCGACGAGGGGATCTTTTTGGTTGTATCCCCGTAGACCAATGCCCGTTTTGAGAATATCCATCTGATAGAGATGATCTCTCCACGCATTGTCGAGGACCTGCAGATAGATGATCCGTTCGATCTCGTTGCGCTGGGCTGGATCGAGTTGGACCATTTTGGTCTCGTAACGCTCTTTGAGCTGGTTGAGGAGAAAAGCTTTGAGCGCTTGATAATCTTTGCCTTGCAACTCCTCTTCGACAAAGGCTTCACCCAACTCTTCAAGAAGCTTCAGGCGCAAACGTTCCAGATCGAAATCCTCTTCCGGAGCCCCTTCGAAAATCCCGCAATCGAGGAGCAGATGGTCCAGATACTCTTCTCTGACTTGATCGATTTTTTCTTCGATATTGAAGCTGGGGTTGAGAAGTTCTTGACGGAATTTATAGACCAGTTTCCGCTGTTCATTGGCGACATCGTCGTACTCGAGAAGATGTTTACGCGACTCGAAGTGGAGGTTTTCGACCTTTTTCTGAGCTTTTTCGACGGCACGGGTCACCATTTTGGACTCGATATATTCGCCCTCTTCGACCCCCATCTTTTCCATGATGGTTTTGATACGATCGCTACCGAAGATACGAAGCAGATGGTCCTCGAGACTGAGATAGAATCGACTCTCGCCTGGATCGCCTTGACGTCCCGATCGCCCTCTTAGCTGATTGTCGATCCGCCGACTTTCATGCCGCTCCGTACCGATGATGTAAAGGCCGCCTAGTCCCCGCACTTCATCGTCGATCTTGATATCGACCCCTCGGCCCGCCATATTGGTGGCGATCGTCACAGCCCCTTTTTTCCCGGCATCTTTGATGATTTGGGCTTCGTGCTCGTGATTTTTGGCATTGAGGACATTGTGCGGAATCTTCTCTTTTTTGAGCAACTCGTGCAACACTTCCGACTTTTCGATCGATGCGGTACCGACCAATACGGGCTGCCCTTTTTTGTGGCGCTCGTTGATATCCCGAATCACCGCGTCGAACTTCTCTCGCTCGGTTTTGTAAATCAAATCGGGCATATCTTTACGAATCACCGGTACGTTGGTCGGAATCGAAATGACATCCAGCCCGTAGATTTCGGCGAACTCCGTTGCTTCCGTCTGTGCCGTACCCGTCATCCCCGCCAACTTGTCGTACATCCGAAAATAGTTCTGGAACGTGATATCCGCCAACGTCTGGGACTCTTCCTTGATTTCAACCCCCTCTTTGGCTTCCAACGCTTGATGCAACCCCTCGCTGAAACGCCGGCCTTCACTGAGTCTGCCCGTAAATTCGTCGACGATGACGATTTCACCATCTTTGACCACGTAATCGACATCTTTTTCGAAAAGGTTGTGCGCTTTGAGGGCTTGATCGAGATGGTGGGCCAAAATGGCGTTTTCCATCGCGTAGAGATTCTCCACACCGAAAAGCTCTTCGGCCTTGGCGATCCCCTTTTCGGTGACGAGTATCACGCGATTTTTCTCGTCTACCGTGAAATCTTCATCACGTACCATCTGTCTGGCCACTTGGTCCGCGCGAAGATAGTTTTCATGCTTGCTCTTGGTAGGACCCGAAATGATCAGTGGCGTCCGCGCTTCGTCGATCAGGATCGAGTCGACTTCGTCGACGATGGCATAGTAGTGATCGCGCTGTACCATCTCTTCCAACGAGTATTTCATGTTGTCGCGAAGGTAGTCGAAGCCGAATTCGTTGTTGGTACCGTAGGTGATATCGGCATCGTACTGTGCTTTACGGCTCGCATCGTCGAGAATATCGGCGGTGATGACCCCTACGCTATAACCGAGAAATTCGTAGATACGCCCCATGTCGGTGGCATCTCGTTTGGCCAGATAGTCGTTGACGGTGACGACGTGCACACCCCGTCCCAACATG
>CAZORY010000033.1:0-13156 GCA_964582435.1 uncultured Campylobacterales bacterium | reverse complement strand
ATACGACCATATAACGACTAAGATTTTCTCGTTTGATGAAACTGGGACCTTGGATGGTCCGTATGTCACACAGCGTATCGAGCGCTACCATCTTGCCGCTGGGGCTTCGAATAAGCGTGTGGCGGAGTGCTTCGATACTCTGTTTGGCCCCTTTGATCTTGGCGACGACGCCGTAGCGACGCACCCCTTCGATCTTGGTGGTGACCGGATCTTCGCCGATACCGTGTCGTATCAGGTCCATGACCTGATCGACGCCGACGCCGTAGCGCGCGAGGGCGAGATAATCGGGACGTATCACGATCTGGGCTTGGCCTAGTTGAGTTTCGACTTCGGTGCGTTCCAATCCATCCACTTGCGAAAGCACCTGACGGATTTGGGTGGCGATACGATCCATCACTTTTTGATCTTCACCGAAGATTTTGATCGCAAGCTCCGCTTTGATGCCTTCCAACAACTCTTCGATCCGCATCATGATCGGCTGGGTTGGAACGAACTGCAGATAGGGAAAACGCGCTTGCAGCTCTTTCGTTATCCGACCGCCTAGGGCGGGTATGTCGGCGACACCCGGTTTGAGGATCAACAAGATCTCCATATAGTTAGGTTGGGCCGTTTCGCCCTTTTCGCTGCGGCCGATCATACTGAGCACATGGGCGACGCTTTGAGGATAGTGCGTCGTAAGGTAGCGCTCGATCGATCGGGCGTTGGCGACGCTTTGATTCAGTGCCGTGCCGGGGATTGCGATGACGCGATACATGATCGACTCTTCGCTGAGTTTTGGCATGAATTCTCTACCTTGACGACTCAGATCGTATCCTAAAAGTCCAAAGAGTACGAAGCTGATCGTCACGACGATTTTAGGATATTTCAACGCCCAGCCCAGCAAAGGGGCGTACGCCTTTTTGATGGCACCGATGATGGGACTTTGTGCGCTTTTTGTCGGTTTGAGAAGCAAGTACGAAAGCACAGGCACCAGTCCCATCGCCACCAACAACGAGCCCAGCATCACGAAAACGATATCGATCGCCATCGGCGTGTACATTTTGCCTGCCAATCCCGTAAGGCTTAGCAATGGAATGAAGACCGCAGCGATAACGAGCAGGGCGAAAATGACCGGCTTGGCCACTTCGGCGGTGGCGTCGGCGATGAGGTCGAGCTTGTCGCGACCAGGATCTTCGTGGAGCAGCCGATAGGCGTTTTCGACGACGACGATCGTCCCGTCGACGATCATACCGATAGCGATAGCCAAGCCGCTTAGGCTCATCAGGTTGGCACTGATGCCCCATGATTTCATCAGTAAAAAGGCGATCAGGAGCGACAACGGGAGAGAGAGAATGACGATGAAGGCGCTGCGAAGCTCGAAAAGAAACAAAAAGAGGACGATCGCGACCAAAAGGGCGCCCATTTTCAATGCATCGGTCATCGTCGCGACCGCTTTTTTGGTGATATCGGTACGGTCGTAGAGCATTTGAACGCGTACCCCGGCTGGAAGCGCTTTGTCGATAAGGGGTAGTGCTTGTTTGAGGCGATCGACCACCTTCGCGGCGTTGGTGCCGCTTCGCTGCAAAACCATCCCGAAAACCGTTTCGTTGCCGTCGAAACTGACGGCGCCGAATCTTGGCGCATGGGAGGGGGTGACCGTCGCGATGTCGGCGACCGTGACCGCTTTGGCGGCATCGGCTTTGACGACCGTATTGCGAATGTCGTCCAAATTTTTGAAAAAGCCGTTGCCTCGGATGAGGTACTGTTCCCGATTGAAAGCGAGATATTGTCCACCGGCATTACGGTTGGCCCGCTGTAAGGCGGCCACGATGTCGTCGTAAGTGACGTCGAGGGCTTGGAGACGTTTGGGATCGATCACGACGTCATATTGCTTGGTAAATCCCCCCCAGGCGACGACCTCTTCGACGCCGTCGATCGATTTGAGCATCGGAGCGACGACATACTCTTGCAAACTTCGAAGTTCGGAAAGATCGTAACGGCCGGTGCGATCTTGCAAACGGTACCAGAAAACCTGTCCCAATCCCGTCGTGTTGGGCCCCATGACCGGTTTGCCCCATCCTTTAGGAATATCGACGCCGCGAAGTCGCTCGCTGACTAGTTGACGTAGAAAGTAGATGTCGTATCGGTCGTCGAAAAAGATCGAAACGTAACTAAGACCGAAGATGGAGTTGGAAAGGATCAGCCGGACACCGGGTAGACCCGCCATGGCCGATTCGATAGGGTATGTGACGAGCTTTTCCAAATCTTCGGCACTGTTGCCCGGACTTTCGGTGTAGATCACCACCTGTTTGGGCGTGATGTCTGGAAAGGCGTCGACGGGTACTTCGAGATAGGCTTTGTATCCAAATCCGGCGATCGCTATAAAAAGTGCGATCACGAGAAATTTGTAACGTATCAGTAGTTTGAAAAAGGTTTGCATAATGATCCTTTAATGGCCATGTTCGCCCAATTCGCCCCTAAGAAGCAGCGATTTGACGAACCATACGCCCTCACTCACGTAGGGTTGGCCCGCTTCGATACCCTCCACGGCGGCATAATCGCCAAAATAGGTGACGATATGGACCGCTTGGGGGATGAAAGCGGGTGAGTCGTGATCGTCGTGGCCCTTTTCTTCGGCCTCGTGGGTTTCCTCTTCATGGGCCGAGCCAGGAATGAATACGACCCATTCGTTTTTAAAAAGGGTTAGCCCTGAGCGTTTGACGGCGACATAGCGTTTCATCGGCGCCAAATCGAGTTGAAGTTCGCCGAAAGCGTCGAGTAGAAGGGTTTGATGCGTCTGCTCGATTGTGAAGAGAGCTTGGGCCCGTTGGGTTTCTTGATCGACTTTGGGCAATAGGTATTCGAAATGGACCGCATACTGGCGTGATGCGAAATAGAAGATCGCATCGATCTTTTTGGATAGTCCCATCGCCACGTCGACGGGTAGATAGGCCAGCGCGAAATATCCCTCGCTTTGGCTAAGGGTCACCAGAGGCGTAAGAGGGTCGATATTGGTGTGCAGCGCCACGAGGAGTTCGGAGACGGTGCCGCTCGTATGGGCGCGCACGACGACTGTGTCGGTCGCTTTTTTGAGCGTGGCCGCATCGATGCCAAGGGAGCGAAGTTGTGTCGCGAGCGTTTCGTGCTGGGCTTTGATGGAGGCTAATTGCATCTGATCTTTGTTGAGATCTTCTTTGGAAGCGAGCCCTTTTTCATAAAGCTTGCGGGTCGTGGCGAGCTTCTCTTGAGCCGCTTTTATCTTTTGGCCTAGGGCCAAATAGCGTGCGCTCATTCGTGAGAGTTTCAAGGATTTGAGCGTGGCGATTTTTTGACCTTTGTGGACCTTTTGGCCCACTTTGACATGATAGGCTTCCAAATGGCCGCCGAGTCTGGAGACGATACGTTGAGTACGGTTGTTGAGCTGGACGACTTTGGCGTTGACGCGCAAGGTCGTACCAAAGGCTCGGACCTGGGCTTTGTCGATCGTGAAAGGTTCGTCGGCCCAAAGGATGAGAGTCGCGAAAAGTAGTAGAGTGAGTCGTTTCATCGGGTATATCCTTGAAGTGCTTCGAGATTGTCGCGCATGGCGTCCATCAAAATTCTGGTGGTTAGCCTACGCTTTTTGGCATCGATCAGCCCCTCTTGGGCGGCGATGAGTTCCAAAAGGCCGCTTCGGGCGTTTTTATAGCCTTCCTCGTAAAGGGCGATCAGCGATCGTTGGCGTTCGATCGCTTCGTCGATGCGACCTAAAAGGGATGCGAGGGATTGAAAACGTTCGATCAGGGACGCTTTTCGGAACGCTACCTTTTGTGCCATATATTTGGCTTGAAGAGCCTCTTTTTTGGAAGCGAGCATGGCTAGACGATAGGTCTGTCGATTACGATTGAAAAGGGGTATCGGCAGTTGGAGCGCGATACGCGCAATCTTTTGATCGGGCTCCTTTTCATATTCGCCCGTGATGGTGAAACGTTTGATGAGGTGATCTTCGGTTTTGGCCACGGTAGATTGGAGATTGGCTCGTGCGATCAGACGATCGACGGCGGGCGTGACGCTTTTTTGTCCGGGAATTTCGGATCGGTCGTATAGAAACGTAGGCGTTAGATCCGATGCGTCCAACCCGGCGAAGGCCGATAGTCGAGCTTTTTTTTCTTGCGCCTGGATCTTTTGAAGTTGCAGGGCGTCGGCTAGGCGTCGGCACCGTAGATCGGCTTGAATCGCATGGACTTTGGTTCCGGCACCCGCCTCGTAGCGCTCGTAGGCGATGGTGCGAAGTTTTGTGCACAGCGCGAGCGCTTCGGTTTGCAATGCCACCGTTTTGGCCGCTTTGACCCAGGCAAGATAGTGAGTCCGTAGCGCGTGGCGGAAGCGGCTTTTTCGATCGGTGAAGGTTGCACGCGCGACTTTTTCGAGGCTTTGGGCGTAGTCGCGCAATTCGTCGCCCAATGTTGGAAGCCGAAACGGCTGTGAGAGGCCAAGCCGCCACCCCACATCCGCACCGCTCTCTTTGGTATCGAATCGACCGGTTTCGATCTCGACACTCGGATTGTCGTAGAGCATGGCGCGTTCACCTTCTAACGCAGCGCTCTTTAGCTCCAGTTTGTCGGCAAGAAGTCGTGGATGGGTCATCAAGACCTCTTTTTCGAATTGGGCGAAATCTTTGGCTGGTAACGATGAAGCGATGGCAAGAAGAAGCCAAGTGATCAGGTGAGCTGTTTTCATGGGATACTCCTCAAGCTACCGTCGATGGCGTCGATTTCGATGTGGCACCTTTTGCCGCGAATGTCGTAATAGAGTCGTTGGGTTCTATGGGTTAGAACGATCGACAAGAGATCCTTGCCACAATGTCGATAAGCTTTTTCGAGGGCCTCTTTACGAGTGATTTTCGCCATCGAACGGGCCTTCTGTTTTTTGATCAGACGTTGGGTCGGACGGAAATTGTCGTTATGGATGGCATCGTGCTGCCTTGGCGTTATCTGGGCGCCCATGGCGAAGCAGGCGACGCAACTAAAGGCGATCCATGCTTTTTGTGGCATCTTCGATCCTTTGTTTTCGATAATAGGTGTGAGTCGCTTGTTGTCGCGTCAGTGGTTGAATAGGAAAAGGGGGTCAGATTTTTGGAGGTTTGAAGGTCGCGTCGTGGATGCAATAGCGAAAGAAAAGGATGGGGGCCGAAGGCCTTTGGGCCACTGTGGGTGGCGACAAAAGCTCAGGCGCCGGCGATTGGATAGCGAAAAGGTGAAAAAGATGGTGGAGATCGCATACGCCGCCGCACGTCGCGCCTTGATCCACCTCTTGGACGTAGTGTTGCACGCTTTGTTGGGTGCATGGGTCGATTTTTTCGATGACGAAAGCGTGCGTGACATTGAAAAAGATAGCGATCAAAAGCGCATGCAGCCAAAAACGTTTCATCGAATCATTTTATCTTAATCTATCAAGATGTCAACCGCAACATCCCGATTCGCAGGCCATATTTTCGTTTTTTTTACGATATCCGCCCGCGATATGGCGCACGATCAATACCCAAAGGGCGACGGATGAGAGGGCGGCGATAAGAGATGGGGTTTCGTCGATATGGACGACGGCTTTGGGGTCGATCTGCATCGCGTCAAAAAGCCCATCGATCGCTATCCCAAAGAGCAGCGATCCGACGACGATCGTCGCAAGATAGATCGCAAGCGCTCGGCTACCCAACATCTTTTTCACCACGCCGATCGTGACGGTATTGGTCGCCGGGCCGGCACTCAAGAAGACGAAAGCTGCGCCGAGGCTTACGCCCGACAGTACCAACGAGGCGGCGATGGGCAGGCTCGCGGTGGCGCAAATGTACATCGGTACGGCGATAGCGATGACGATGAGATACCCTAGCCAACTGGCATGGGCCAGCCACGATCCCATATCTTCCGGAATCGCGACGGTGATCGCCGCGCCGATCAGCAGACCCCACAAAAGTGGCTTCGCGATGTCGCCCAAAAGTGTGACAAACCCATATCGCATCGCGGCTGAAACATCGAACCCTTTGGAAGGCGGCGCCGTTTCGCAGCATCCCGTCTCACAGTCGCAAGTGCTGTTAGCGCTGTTTGGCGATGGATTGAAAACAAGGGACCCAGAGGGATTCGCGGCCGGCGTGAAGATCGGGGAGGGCGTAGATGGGGGTGCTTGAAAGGTCTGGTCGGCGAGGGGCTTGGTCGCGTAGAGATTGCTTGCGATGCCTGCAAGAAATGCGATGACAAGAGAGCTAGCGATGCGATAGAGGGTGAAGGCCCAGCCGAACATCCCAAAAGTCGCCAGGATCGAATCGATCCCCGTAATCGGGGTAGCGATCAAAAAAGCCAAAACCGCCCCCCGGCTCGCTCCCTCTTTTTGAAGCGCCGCCGCCAAGGGAATCACGCCGCAAGAACAGACGGGCAAAGGTATGCCGAAAAGGGTCGCTTTGGCCACCGAAGAGATATTCTCTTTACCCAAGTGTTTGGTGACGAAATCGGTAGGCACCCATTCGTGCAAAATTCCGGCAAAAAAGAGGCCAAAGAGGATATAAGGCGCCATCGCCGCCGTCAACTCCCATAGGGCGATAAAAAACGCATCGAAAAGTTCCATCGTCATCTTTCCTGATTGAAAAGGTAAGAGGCAGCCATCCTTTGGAGGTGATCTACTGCCATCTTTCGACTCTCCGACTCATCCGCCGGTACATCGTATAGAACTTGCAACCGACGCAATAGCCAAAGGCTCCTTCGAGCAGGGCGCAGAGTGTCATGACCGCGATCACGGCTTGCGCTATCGTTACGTGATGGGTCGCTGTCGCAAGCATCGCGATCACCGTCATCGCAAGTCCGATACGAGCGGCGAAGATCTTCGGGGCTGCGTCCACGATCATGGGCTCGCCCAACTTTTCGGCCAAGAGTTTGGCGATTTGGGCGAAGATCGAGAGGGGACGATAGAAAGAGCGCGCGCCAAAATCGATCGACAAAAGTATAAGTAGAAGCATTGACGGATGCCATAGAAAAACGGCTGCGACGATCGCGACCAACCAACCGACCAAGCGAGCGACCCGTTCGTTGACACGTTCGTTGGAGATTGGACAGCTTGGCATTAAAAATCCTTATCTGAAATGGTCGAAGTGTACCCATTGATGATTCAATCATACCTTAAATCTTTTTCTTGCATAGATTTCGTAAAGGATCGGTATCAACAACAGACTCAAAATCGCCGAACTGACGATACCTCCGATCATCGGGGCGGCGATTCGTTGCATCACTTCGCTACCGACACCGTGAGCGTACATGATCGGCAGCAATCCCGCCAGAATCGCGAAGACCGTCATCAGTTTGGGGCGTACCCGCTGGACGGCTCCTTCGAAGATCGCTTCGCGAATCGTTCGACGATCGAGAGAGCCTTCGCGGCTATGGGCCTCGTCGAGACTCTCTTGCAGATAGACGATCATCACGATCGCCGTTTCGGCCGCTACGCCAAGCAAGGCCAGAAAACCTACGATGACCGCGACGCTCATATTGAAATTTAACCAATCGATGTATAGAAGGCCACCAAGCATCGCGAACGGCAATGTCAAAAAGACGATCAGCGTGGGGACGAGTTGTTTGAGGGCGAAATAGATCAGCACCAAAATCACGAGCAATACCGTCGGTGCGATCCATTGAATACGCTGCATCGCACTCTTTAGATACTCCGACTGTCCCGCCCATTCGATGAAGTAGCCTTCAGGCAGATTCAACGATGCGAGCGCTTGACGGGCTTTTTTTTGGTATTCGGCCGCACTGATACCGGTTTGGGGCGTGATATAGATGAATGTGACCGGCTTGGCCATCTCCGTCTTGATGACCGATGCGCTCTCTTCGTAATGGACATTGGCCAGTTCGGAAAGCGGTACGAATCCAAGGGGCGTTTTGACTTGTAGGTTTTTGATCGATTCGAGGGTTCGGCGCTGAGATTCTTCGAAACGAAGCGAGACGGTGTAACGCTCCAATCCTTTGATCAGTGTCGTCACTTTCATACCTCCGATACCGAGCGACACCGTACGGTGAACCGCCTCTTCGCTTGCGCCGTAACGGGCCAGAGCCTCTTTGTCGATATCGACGTCGATGAAGTAGCCCGCATCGCTTTGGTCCGCGAAGACCGACATCGTTTCAGGCAGTTGGGCGAGGATACGTTGGATTTGCAAACCGATCCTTTGCAACGTTTTGATATCGTCGCCGTAGAGTTTGATGCCTATCGGCGTGCGAATGCCGCTTAGCAGCATATCGATACGTCCACGGATCGGATAGGTCCATGAATTGACCAGACCCGGTACCTGTAGGGCATCTTCGAGCCCTTGGCTAAGTTTTTCCCATGTCATCCCCTCTCGCCATTGAGATTTCGGTTTGAACGTGATGATCGTCTCGAGCATCCCCAGTGGGGCGGGATCGGTCGCCGTATCGGCGCGTCCCGCTTTGCCGAATACCGTCGCCACTTCGGGAAAGCTTTTGATGATTTTATCCGTCTTTTGCACGAGCGATTTGGCCAGATCGACGCTAATGCCGTAGGGGGTGACGGGCATATACATAAAAGTTTGTTCATTGAGTGGTGGCATGAATTCCCATTTGAGTTTCATGAAAAGAGGCACCATGCCTACCAATGAGGCGAGGGCGGCGACGATGACGAGATATTTGATACGCATACCGAAGACCAATAACGGATGGTAAAGCCAAATGAAGAAGCGGTTGACGGGGTTGCGCGTTTCGGATGGAATACGACCTCGAACGAAATAGATCATCAAGACGGGCACGAGCGTGATCGCCAGCAGTGCGCCCGCCGTCATCGCGAAAGTTTTGGTAAAAGCCAAAGGCCTGAAAAGCAGTCCTTCCTGGCCGCTCAAAGCGAAAATCGGCAAGAAACTGACGACGACGAGGGCAAGGGCGAAAAAGATAGGTCGCCCGACCGTCTTGGCGGCGGATAGGATCGCTTCGATACGTGCCTTGTCGGTGACGATGCCTTTTTGCTCTTTAAGTTTATGAATCGCTTTGTGTGCGTTTTCTATCATGACGATACTTGCGTCGACCATGGCGCCGATCGCGATGGCGATGCCGCCTAGACTCATGATATTACTGCCGATACCGAAAAGTTTCATCAGCAAAAAAGTGATACCGATCGTCAGTGGTAAAACGATCAGTACGATCAGTGAACTGCGTAGATGGACGAGAAACAGGGCGATCACGACCACGACGATGAGACTCTCCTCAAAAAGCGTGTGTTTGAGCGATTCGATCGCTTTTTCGATCAGGGCGCTTCGATCGTAGGTCGGAACGATTTTGATATCCGGCGTCTGGAGAGTTTTTAGTTTGGCTTTGACACGCTTGATCACATGATAGGCATCTTCGCCGTACCGGACCATGACGATTCCGCCGACCACTTCACCCTGACCGTTGAGATCGGCGACGCCGCGCCTAGCGGCCGGGACGATCTCGACGCGGCCGATATCGCCGATCGTGATCGGCACGCCGTTGACGGTTTTTAGAACGATCTTTTCGATATCTTCCGGTGTTTTGATATAGCCTCGAGATTGGACCATCCACTCGTAACCGTTTTGGATGACGATCCGTCCACCGGTATCGAGGTTGTTGGCTTTGAGCGTTTGGGCGATTTGAGCGATGGATAGGTTGTGGCGTACCAACTGGTCGTTGTCGATCGTGATCTGCCAATCGGGCACGAATCCGCCCACGCTGGCGACGTCGCTGACGCCATCGATGCCCATGAGCGCGTATTTGAGGGTATAATCTTGGTAGGTACGAAGTTGGGCCAGGTTTTTGGTGTGGGAGATCAGCGCATACTCATAGACCCAACCGACTCCCGAAGCGTCGGGCCCTAGCGTCACTTCGGCCCCTTGAGGAAGAGCGCTTTGGATGGAAGCTAACTGCTCCAGCACGCGGCTTCGCCCCCAATACAGATCGGTCCCTTCTTTGAAGATGATGTAGATGAGAGCGTTTTCGTAGGTCGAAAAGGCTCGAACCGTTTCGATATCGGCGATGGCGAGAAATTTCGCTACCAATGGATAGGTCACTTGATCTTCGATGATGCTTGGGCTTTGGCCTTTGTAGGTCACTTGCACGATCACCTGAGGCGGTGAAAGATCGGGCAGCGCATCGAGGGGCGTATGGCGAATGGACCAAAAAGAACCCAAGACGATAAAAAGCGTCGCCATCATGATTAAAAATCTATTTTTGACCGAGAAATCGATGATCTTTTCTATCATAGCGACCCCTTTGTTCTACAAAACGCTCGTCTTGGTGGATTTTGTCGTAAAACCATTACCACAACCCGTTGATTTGTGCATCGCTATCGAGCAAAAAGAGCGCGCTCGCCGCCACTTCATCGCCTGCTTCAAGACCTGACAACACGGCGTAACGGCGGTTGTCGATCGGTTCGACCTTCACTTCAACAGGATCGTATTCGCCTTCGAATTCCCCTTTTTTGAAAACGTACCATCTATCCATCTTGCGAATGACGGCCTCACGGGGCAAAGTGAGTCTCTCGCGTGGCTTGGTTTCGGCATCGACGCGAACGAACATACCGGGTAGCAGGGGTGCGACGGTTTTTGCATCGTTGGCGGCCGTCAATCGTAGCGTGGCCAACGCCTCTTTGGGGTCGATCGTCGGATAGAGGGTAGGATTTTTGCCCTCGTAAGTGTGTGAGGTGGCTTTGGGTGTGATGATGAAACGATTCGCACCCAGTACCTTGGCAATGCGATCTTCAGGGATTTTGGTTTCGACCCATACGTGATCCAGGTCGACGATGCGAAAGAGTGTTTGCGCTTTTTTGAATGCACTGCCTTCGTTGACGCGCTTGAAGAAAAGATAACCGGAGGTCGGCGCGTAGATCGTCGTCAGTTCGGTCGCACGATGGCTTTTTTTGCATGCGACGATCTCCGAGGCGCTGACTCCGTAGAGACGAAGCTTGCGTCTGGCACTATCGACCATGCTTCTATCGCCACGCCGTTTAGCGTATGCCAAGGCGTTGATATACTCCTCCTTGGCTCGAAAGACCTCCGGCGAATAGATCGTCGCCAACGGTTGGCCTTTTCGAACTTTTTGGTAGATTCTATCGGCGAAGAGTTTCGTCACATACCCGGAAAACCTAGGTGTGACCTCCACGACACGTGCATCGTCGGTGGTGACGAGGCCCCAGAAACGCTCGGAAAAAGCGATCGTCTCTTTGGTCACTTTGATAGTTTCGACATTGAAAAGCTGTTCGATGGATGTCGCGTAAAGTGTGATGGTCAAAAAGAGCGGTAGTACGATACGTTTCATCATGGTCCTTCGGTGTTTCTTTTTTGTGGGACGATCGATTCGATCGTGGCGATGGTGCGCTCTTTGGCCGCGATGGCGACGATGAGCTTCGCTTCGAGTCTGAATTTTTGCTCCAGCAGGTCGACGAATCGATAGAGATCACCACCGGCTTGGATGCGTGAGGCCATCAGTTCGAACATGTGGTCGATTTCAGGCAGGCTTTTTCGTTGCAAGATTTCGATGATATCCGCTTGAGCTTTCGCCCGATACCAAAGGTTTTCCACTTTGGCGGAGAGTTTTTTCCTAAGATCGACGGTTTCGCTCCGCTTCGCCATCAACAGGGCGCGATTTTGCTCGATGCGGCTAGTTTCGGTGCCGTAAATCGGTAAAGCGACCCCTACGCTTATGGAAAGATAATCTTCGAAAGCGCTTCGATGGTTGTAGCCGGCTTTGACGACAGGATTGAGTCGGGTCGAAAGTTTCACGGCATCCAAGCGTTTGGCTTGAAGGTGGGTGGCGCCTTTTTGCACTTGCAAGGTCGGGGATCGGTCGATGCGTTCTAGAAGCTTGGCGAGTGCGGGCAGATCGTGTTTTGGCATCGTAAGTTTTGGTAGTTCGCCTTGGACGTCGCCCAAATATCTCAATCGTGCTTTGGAGGCTTCGATTTGGCCTTCGATCTTTGCCAAAGCGATCTTGAGTCGCGAGACGACCAACTCGGCGGACATCAAGGCGGTATGAGCCGACGGGGTGTCGCTAGAGGCCGTATAGGCGGTAAAAAGATCGACTTTTTGGCGCGTAAGACGCAGAGTCTTTTCGGTGATGTCGAAAAGTTTGGTTAGCTCCCACAACCGCCACGCTTCTTGAACGATGGAGGTTTCGAGCAACGTTCTGGCTTCTTGGAGTTTCAATCCTTGCAACCCTTTTCGAGCCAACGCTACGGCCTCCTTGGCCTCTCTTTTTCCAAATCCCGGAATTTTTTGGGCGATGGTGACGCCTTGAGTTTGCATCGGCTCGATACGACGATCGGTGAGATCGTTCAACGGCAGATCGTTGACGAAGAGTCCTAGCACTGGATTGTCGAAATTCTTCGCCCGACGTACGGCCGCATCGGCCGCTGCGATACGGGATGCGATCGCCAAAAGGCTTGGATGGCGCGATAGCGATGTATCGACGAATCGTTCGAGCGTCATCGCATCGAGCGACAGGAAACATATCAAAAGCAGGCCAAACGTTCGCACGGGCAATCCTTGTTCATTGAATCTCAAAGGTTGAGAGAGCTTTTGACGCGATATTTCTTACCCTCTTTCGTCGTGACGAAAATATGTACTTGCCAGGTACCTGCCATCGGGAGGTTGACGGTCGCATCGTAAGTGCCCGTACCGACCGGTTTGGCGATAGCTTTCGATTCCATATAGGGCATACCGGGCATCGCGGGCATAAAGATTTTTAGCGCGACTTTGGCGCGATCAAGCGGTTGAGCGCTTTTGATCACTTTTAGATGAAGCCTATTGTTACCGACAGCTAGGGGCTTGTCGGAGGTGATCAAGACTTTGAGCGTTCGATATTTGGCACGCTTTTCGAAAGCGGCGGCGTGAAGAAGAGAAATTCCCATCGCCAGAGTGAGTAGAGCGAGTGTTATGCGTTTCATAGAAACTCCTTTTTGAATGATTGGCAGCATTGTAAAAGATTTTTGTGGGAAGTTTGTGGAAAAGACATAGTCTGATCGTGTATAAATAAACAGAATAAAAAACAGAATCAAAACATATTATAAAAATTTATTTATAGCTTAGATGACATTCGTTAGCATATGTCAATTCGATTGTGTTTTATCATAAGGAGTTTTTATGAACAGAAGGAGATTCATCAGCCAGTCGGCAGCTATTTCGATCCTAGGAGCGATGGGG
>CAZORY010000032.1:0-14039 GCA_964582435.1 uncultured Campylobacterales bacterium | reverse complement strand
CGCCACCACTCTTCTATCCTCGACTTACGACATACTGCTAAACAAACTTTATAAATATATGAACCCGTGTAGATGGCACTTGAACGACCGATGGATCGAAAAAGAGAGTGCAACTTTTACTGCTTCGGACGCATCCCGTGTAAGACGAGCGAGCCAATATTGCCTCTAATGCCCCGACTCCTACGAGAAAAGATGTTTTTTGCCATGATAGGCGACATAACGCATCAAGGCCCAGGGGTACTGGCGCTTGGAAGTGAGGCCGTAATATTTTTTGAGTGATTCGTAGCCGTAAATTTCGTGACGATCGACGAACGCTTCGTAAAACTTGTAAAGAGAAGTCTCCGGTACCAGCGTCGTCTGCCAGAGGGACCTTTTCAAATGCCACGCGCCCCGTAAACGATGGGTTTTCAATGGAATGTTCGCATCTAAAAGTTGGTTGGCCAAATAGACGTAATCTTCGAAAATCTTATGATGCCCCCACCGTCGGGTCTCCTCGTACAGCGTCTTCCAATCGACGCTTCCCTTGTAGCTGACGGAAAGCATGGCGAAGTCGTAGAGATAGCGAAGTCCAAGGATCCAGCGCTGATGATGTTTGTCCACGATCGCCGCATGGATGAAAGCATGATAAAGATGCCAATGAGGCGTGAGGACTCGGATATTCGAAAAACGTGGGTTCCGGCTCGGCATCGTGGTCTCTTCGGTGTAGGGAATGTACTCTATATCGCGATCGTATACGATACGGAAATGGGGTTCGATCGCGGCGGGATACCCCGCCTTGTTCATACGCGGGGTATGGTGGTGCCATCGGTTCAATTCACGCCCGAATTCTCGATATCCCCCCTCTTTCAACAATCTCAGCGCCACCTCGAAACGTGAGGGCTCGATCATGATATCCAGATCGTTCATGACACGAATCCCATCATCCGGATAGAGCCCCTCCGTCACGACGGCACCGCCTTTTAGCACCAAAGGGACGATATCTTCTTGAGCCAAAATGGCCTGGATATCCTCTATTTGTTCTTGTATCCCTTCGTTTCTAAGGCGGTTGGCTTCGAAAACGGCCTGAAGAAACTCGTTGAGCTGAGTATCTCCAGTCCCTTCCAACAACCCTTTGCTTCGCAACGCATGATAAAGTGCCGGTGTCAGAAGTTCGGCATTGGCCACGGAGACCACACGCTCCCAATCGACCCGTCCCCGTTTTATCTCATCCGACAGCTCCGCCTTGGCCTCTTCGCTCGCAAAAGCGAGAAATCGGCACAACTGCAGGATCGCTTCTCTGTTATCCACCCATCACTTCCGTCAAAGCGTTCTTCGCATCCTTCAAGTCCCCATATACCAACGCGTAGGACGGTTTCGCAAGCAGTTTATCGACGATTCGATCGAAACTCTCTTCGTCCAAAGGACGTTGGAGTTGATAGCCGGCTTCTTTGATGCGTCGTAAAGTTTCACAAAGGTTCAATGGCTCCATTCGACACGCTTCATCCCTTTTGTACCGAGGAAAGACGATATAATCGACCTCCTTTCGCTCTGTCGCCAGATGGCGGGGAGGAATCATCTTGACGCGCTGGCCGTCGAAGCGCACGAAAGTATCCAGTTCGTCGAAATCATGGATTCGATGGCCCGCTACCGCCCAACTCCCCTCTTTCAGATTCATCGCATACGGCACAGATGAGAGTTCACCATCCTCGCCAAGGAGTGCGATTTCATCCGAATAGAGTCCCCATCCTTCGTAGACTAGCGAGACGGTAAGAGTCGATTTGCCGGAGCCACTCGCGCCAGGGAAAATGAAGCGCTTGCCTCCTCTTTCCACGGCTGCGGCATGTAGAGCCATCAGATAGGGGATCGATTGGTAATGGCCGATGATGAGATTTTCCTGCAAAAGCAAAGGGATGGTTTCCGCATTCGCGGGATGACCGATCTTTTGGTCGTTGAACGATAGCTGCCACCGATCGTCACCAACCTTCTCGATACCGACGGCGATACGTTTTTGGACGTTCGTTCGATCGCCAAGACCATGGAGATGGGCGAAGAGCCGCTTGAAAGTCTGTGAAAAGTAAGAGGGGGCATTCGGAATATAAAATGCGATGCGACCGTCGAAAAACTCTATCCACTCATTCCCTTTTGGAGCGAATGTCCCCAGATTAAGCGGTGCTTCATACTCTTCCGAACTCTCGATATCGGTCACGAGAAGTTCGACGATCTCCGTCAACTTCTCCTTGTCAACGGCCGGAAAAGAGGCGAAAACGTCCTCATCATCCTTTACCTTTTCCTCGACCGCCAACAAAAGAGCGGCTGCCTCTTTCTCGAAGCCGTAGACTTGCCCGCTCTTTTTTTTGTATAAAAGTAACGACTCATCGTCGAATACTATTTTGTAGCCGCTTTTATCGTAGATGTGAAAATCGTTGCACACCTTTTTTACGATATGATCCCTACTTCTTGCAAAATTTCGTAAATCGGCCATCCTTTCAGATGTTTTTCGATGAGACTGACGGAAAGTTTGATCTTGTTCCCTTTCGGCGTATGGATAACGACCTTTTTACCACCATAAATATCGAGTTTGACTCGACCGATTTTTGGAGGCCTTCACATCGCACTTGATGACATGGCATTTGCCCCAATGGAATTTGCCATGCATATGACACATCGATCCCGATGCCTGCGCATGAGAGGCTGATGGCGTCATCAAGAGATACATACCTAACGGTGCGGTTGCGGCATATTTACCGAATTTCGTGATGAATTCTCGTTTCGCTTCATCGACTTCTTGACGCTCGTTTTCTACCTCTTGCACTTCGTGGACCATGATGCAACCTTTTGTTTCATTTTCTTTAACAATTAAAGCATAGACTCCGTTAAAAGTTACTTAACTATTAATAGTTTATTAACGAACTTCAATGAAAATCCTCTTTTCAAAAGATTCCACGTCAAAAGTAGGTGCCATGATCTTAGTTGGCAGGGATAAAAAGCGTTCCTCCCTCGTGTTTTCCTTCGATCAGATAGGCATAGGCATCGTCGAGGTCGAAGCCACTGGCTAGAAACATCGAGCGCCCCCTTTTGAGCAGAAAATCGGCGGCCTTGAGTTTGGTGACGATACCGCCGGTTGCGAACGTGGCGTGGGGTGTGCACTCGGCTTCCAACTCTTGGGTGGGAATCTCGTGAACCACTTTCAGCGGCACGGCATCGTCGTAGCGGTTGGGGTCTTTGTCGTAGTAACCGTCGATATCGGAGAGGATCACCAACATATCGGCATCGAAGTAGTAAGCCACATGGGCACTGAGCTGATCGTTGTCGCCGAAAACCAGTTCTTCCGTCGCGGTCACGTCGTTTTCGTTGATGATCGGCACCACCTTTTGCGCGAGCAGTGTCTCGACGGCGCATTTGGCATGATGGGTCCTCTTTCTGGAGTCGAAATCGTCGGCGGTTAGGAGAATTTGGGAGACGACGATCCCGAATCTCTCGAACTTCTTTTGGTACATCGAAACGAGCTTGGGCTGGCCGATGGACGCGAGTGCCTGGCGGTTGGCCAAAACCTTTTTGTCAAGACGACAGAGGGTGTAGCCTGCGGCGACGGCACCGGAACTGACCAAGATCACCTCTACCCCTTGCTCCCTGATCTTCGCGATCAACGCCACCAAAGCCGCCATGCGCTCTTTGGCCACGCGGTTTCGTTCGGTCAAGACCGCACTGCCTACCTTGATCACGAGACGCTTCATCCCCTCTTCTCCATCACATCGGCCAAAGCGAAGACGAGAGGTTTGAGATTGATTTTGGCGACGGACGAAATGGGCATGACGAAGTGGGGATTGCCTCCCTCTTCGGTGCCGTAGCTTATATACTCCTCCGCCACCCCGTACTTTCTCAAGACGTCGTTGGCCTCCAGGCCCAAGGATCGCAGAAGTTCCCACATCTTTTCGTTGACCGTTTCCCTCTCCAAAGCATCGATACGCGTCATGGCGATCGCGTAGGGCCTGGCCGCAAGCTCGCCACTGTATCTTGCCACCTCTTTTTCAAGGGTCTTCAACTGGGTCGTCACGTCCCGATAGTTGGCCGCGTCGATCATATAAAGAAGGGTGCGCGTGCGTTCGATGTGTTTGAGAAATTCGATGCCGAGCCCTCGCCCTTCACTGGCCCCTTCGATGATCCCTGGAATGTCGGCCATCACGAAGGAGCGATAGTCGTCGATCGCCACGACACCCAATTTGGGAGTCATTGTGGTAAATTCGTAGTCCGCCACTTCCGGGTGGGCGTTGGAGAGGGTGGAGATGAGCGTCGATTTACCCACGTTGGGAAAACCGACAAGCCCCACGTCGGCGATCAGCTTGAGCTCCAGACGTACCTCTTTCTCTTCACCCGGTTCGCCAGGTTGGGCATATGTAGGTCTTTGATTGGTCGAGGATTTGAAGTGGACGTTGCCGAGCCCTCCTTTGCCCCCTTTGAGAAACTTCACTTTCATGCCATCTTCGGTCAGATCGAGCAACACTTCACCCGTCTCTTTGTCGATGACCTGGGTGCCCGGCGGTACTTTGACATAGAGCGACTCCCCCGTTTTGCCGGCACATTTGCGAGGCATGCCGGGTCGGCCGTTTTTGGCTTTGAGATGGGTCTTGCCTTTGAAATGCGAAAGCGTATCGGTATTTTTGTCCACGACGAACCACACATCACCGCCTCTACCACCGTCACCACCGTCGGGCCCGCCTTTGGCGACGAATTTTTCACGGCGAAAGGAGGAACATCCCTGCCCCCCTTTTCCGGAACTTAGTTTGAGTTCCACACTATCTACGAACATATTGTCTGCCTCGCTTGGTCTATCAAGTATCGTTGGTCAAAGAAAATACTGAATTTCTGGATTTTTGTCAAAAAAGAAGAAACGGGAGAGCCGGAAGCGGTCGCTTCCGGACGAGAAACGATCAGGCAGGGTAGACGGAGACTTTTTTACGTCGCTTGTCTTTTCGCTCGTAACGAACCACCCCGTCGATCAAAGCGAACAGGGTATGGTCTTTACCCATCCCGACATTGTTTCCCGGATGGATTTTGGTACCTCGCTGGCGGTAGATGATGTTGCCGGCGACCACTTTTTCTCCACCGATCTTTTTGACGCCGAGCCGGCGACCCGCTGAATCCCGGTTATTCTGGGTTGAACCTTGACCTTTCTTATGAGCCATTTTTTCTCCTTGCTACTTATGCGATTTTCGTGATGCGCACGCGGGTGAAATCGCGGCGGAATCCACGCTTGAGTTTGCTGTCTTTACGGCGACGTTTTTTGAAGATGACGATCTTCTTCTCGCGCCCTTCGTTGATCACTTCCGCTTCGACGACCGCACCTTCGACGAAAGGCGTGCCGATGACCAGATCTCCCTCTTTGTCGAGAGCGAGTACCTCTTTGATCTCCACTTTGCTCTTCGGCTCCAGTCCCATGTGATCGAGGCAGAGGATATCGCCCTCTTGCACTTTGTACTGTTTGCCGCCATGTTTGATGATTGCTGTCATGCCGATTCCTTTGAAAATCTCTCGAACAATTTTAGTGGCGAATTATATCCAACCTTAAATTAAGTAAAGTTTAAATTAACCGGGCATATGAGGTTCTTCGAGGGCGATACACTCGATCTCTACCAGCGCACCTTTGGGAAGCCCTTTGACCTCCACCGTACTACGGGCGGGCCGATGGCCCGCCATGAAGCGCTCGTAGACGGCGTTCATCTTCAAAAAATCACCCATATCCGCCAGATAGACGGTGGTTTTGATCACGTTTTGCAAGCTGCTGCCCGCCGCTTCGAGCACCATCTCCAAATTTTTGAGGACCTGGGCCGTTTGCAGTTCGATATCCTCCTGCACCATCACACCCTCCGGCGTCAGTGCGATTTGACCCGAAGTGTAGATCATCTCACCCACTTTGATCGCCTGGGCGTAGGGACCGATCGCAGCCGGTGCCTGCTTGGTGGAAATCTCTTTCATCATCGCACATCCTTTTCGGAAAAATTTGTCCTATTGTACTGAAACAATGGGCCAAATGACCATAAAATAGAGGAGGAAAAAGATCGAAGAGAGAAAGACCAATGCCGCCGCCTCTTCGGGACGACAGTGGAAAAGTGCCGCGAAATTGACGTTGGCGATCGCCAAAGGCGTCATCAGTTCCATCAAGAGGACCTTCTGCACGAATGGATCCAAACCGCTCAGGGCCATCACCATCCAGCCGACCAGCGGCAACCACAGGAATTTCACCACCCCCACGGCACCGGTCAGTCTGCCGTCGATATGCGCGACCTTGACTTGCGAAAGATAGATGCCAAAAAGCAAGAGTTGGATCACCACCGAAGCGTAAGCTCCAAGTTTCAGGTCGGTGGCGAGAGCCTCGGGTAATTCGACACCGGCAAGCCCCACGGCGATCGCCGCCAAAGCGCTCCAAAGCACCGGCATCTTCAACACGTTCATCACGGACTCCGCGGGACTGAACGTACCGGAGGAGTAGATGTAGACGCCGACGATATTGACGAAAAAAACGTTGGCCAAGTTGATCATCGTCGTATAGGGCACGCTCGCTTCCCCGAAGATGGCGATCCCCAACGGAATCCCCAGATTGGCCGTGTTGCCGACCAGCGAACCGACGAGAAAGATCGCCCGGCGTTTTTTGTCCGAAAACCATCGTCGTCCCCAAAAAAGCATCGGGAAAAAGAGTATCGCCACCGTCAACGCGTACCATCCCGCCACTTCGAAAACGTCGCTTTGAAGGGACCGCGTCGTCAACCCCCAAAAGGTCAAAAAGGGCTGCAGGATATAGACCGATACCAAAATCAACGACCGTTCCCGCAACTCCTCCTTGAAACGCCATTTGGCGAAAGCGCCCAAGCCCACGAATAGATAGATGCCAAGAACGGACAAGAAAAGAGAAACCATACGCGAAAGTATAGCAGGAGATTGGTCCATCACCATCCAACTCCTACGACTTGCCACTTCCCTTATAGTATAATCACCCAAATGAATGGAGGAGCGATACGATGGACAAAGATGCGATCATGCAAGAGCTCAAGGCTTATGAAAGAAGACGCGAAGAGTTCTACAAATTTCTCGACGAACATATCCCGACCGACGGCAGTACGGGTCTTTACGATTTCAAGACCCGTCCGATGCTGGATGCCGAAAAGGTGTACGAGCTTTTTCACAAACTCGACTATCAGGCCCGTAAAATCCGGGGAATCGTCGTCAACGAGCTTCTAGAAAAATGACCCTTCTTTTTCTCCTGGTAGCGGCCCTGGCCGGAGGGGTGGTCCTGCTTTACGAAAAACGGTTGAGAGAGGAGAACCTCGCGAAACTTCAGGCCTACGTCACCAAAGTCGTACACGACGATCAGCTACTCGAACGGGAAAAGATGACGCGAATCCTCGATCTGTTTCGAGAAAATCGCTACAAAATCGAGGATATGAAAGAGGGGACCTTGATCGTCAGCCGCCGGGAGTTCAGTATCGGAGCGGCTCTGATATGGTTCGCACTAGGCGGTGTAGGGCTTTTGATCTATCTAGCCTACTTCTTCGTCAAAAAGCCCGAAACCTTGCACGTCTATCTCGATACGGGGCACATCTATGCCGGATAACGAGCCCTGTCCTTGCGGTTCGGGCCGCAACTACGCCGCATGCTGCGGTCGGTATCATACCCGCCGCGCGTGGCCACCGACCGCCGAAGCGTTGATGCGTGCACGCTATAGCGCCTATGTCGTCGGCGCTCTCGATTTTTTGATCGAAACGGATGAGCAGCCTACCGATCGAGCGGCCTTGGCGTCATGGAGCCGACAGGCCCACTTTTACGAACTGAAAATCCTTTCGATTCACCAAGGCAAAGTCCTGGACAAAAAAGGGGTCGTCACTTTCCAAGCGACCTACGAAGAGGACGGAACGAAAAAGGTACACCGCGAACGATCTTTTTTCGTCAAACGGAAAGGGCGCTGGTACTACCGGCGCGGCGAAGCCATTTAGACCTTCGCCAAATCCTCGAACGCACGGGCGTTTCGAGGTCGATTGACCAGTAGTTTGGAGTATTGATCGAGATACCTAAAATAGGACTCGACCAGTTCGGGATCCACCCCTTTGGCATGCTCTTGTAAAACCTCCCGCCAGGTTCCTAGCCACTCCATGCGATGCTTCTCGTTGATACTGAAGGGTTTGTGCATCGCGACCTGGTCGATATGACCCATCTCTTGGCTATATCGCTTGGGGCCGCCTGCAATTTCCGCGAAATATTTGCCGTTGTGCGCTTTGATCCGTTCGATCTCCTCGTCATCCTGAGGAAAGAAAAAAGCGATATCGCTCTCGACGATCCGATCGTAAAAATCGTCGATCATCCGACGAAACCCCTCTTCACCACCTACCGCTTCGTAGAAACGGGGATCGGGCAAAGGGATCTCCTCCTCTTTGGGCAGATCGTTGGGGTCGTAGGGTGTGATCTCAAGATTCACAGCGTCTCCTTTTCCGATGAATGGTCATCGGTGCATCGCGACCGATCACCATTCACTCTTTTTTTCTCTTTTACCATACTTCAAAGGTAGTTTCGATAAATTCTTTCCATCTTTTGTAAAAGCAGGATGTTTTGATGCGATTCGTAATACTGGATACCGAAACCACGGGTGCAAGCGAAGCGGATAGAGTCTGCCAACTCGCCTACCTCGTCGCCAAACCCACATTGGTGGGGACCGAGATCGAAGAGGTGCGTGAAGATCTTTGCAAACCGCCCCTACCCATTGGATTCGGAGCGATGGCGGTGCATCATATCACCAACGAAAAGGTCGAAAAACGACCCTCGTGCATCGAAACCGAAAGCTTCCAAAGGCTCCAAGCGCTCAATACGCCCGACAATATCTTCGTCATCCAAAACGCACCCTTCGATTTGGCGATGCTCGAAAAGGAGGGATTCGTCTCCCGTATGCCTTTGATCGACACCCTTCGATGCCTTCGGCACCTCTATCCCGACGAAGAAGCGCACGGCCTCCAGTATATTCGTTATGCCTTCGGCCTTTACAAAGTAGAACAACAAGAGGCTAAAAAGATAGGAATGAAGATTCAACCCCACGATGCGCTGGGCGACGTTTTGATCCTCAAGCTACTGCTCGATCGGCTCCTGATCGACCACTCTCCCCAAGAATTGGTCGAGTTGACCGCCAAGCCGATCACCTACAAAAGATTTATCTTCGGTAAATATAAAGGTGAAACGATTCTCGACGTCGCCAAAAAAGATCCCGGATATCTCGAATGGATGCTTCAAAACAACGACGATGAAAGACTCGACGCCGACTGGCGACAGACACTCCAAAAAGCTTTGGCTACGGTCGGCAACGAGGCGATCTGGCTCATGCCTTTTGGCAAATACAAAGGCCAAAGCATCGACGAAATCGCAATGCACGATCGGGACTACTTGCGATGGGCACTTGAGAAGATGGATAGACTGTCCGACGGAATGAAAAAAGCGATCAGAGAGCGACTGGCATAAAAAAAGCCGGCCCCACGAAGAGGGCCGGCTCGACAAAAGAAGAGAACTTCTTATTTCAGTGTAGGAATATATTCGGCAAGCGCTTTGATATCGGCATCGCTCAAAGAAGCGACTTGTCCTTTCATCAGCATACCCATACCGTGCTTGTTGAGCGTACCTGCTTTGTAGCCTTTGAGATCTTTTTCGATCGTCGCGGCATCCAATTGATTGATGACGGCGGACTTACCGAGAGCATGTTTTTCACCTTTGGCACCATGGCATCCGGCACATTTTTTGAACAGAGCGGCACCGTCTGCCATCACCAAACTGGCAGCACCAGCGAACATCAGGGCAAGAATTGCTTTTTTCATTGTTGACTCCTTTAGAGATTTTGATGTTGCGTATTATAACGCATTATCTTTAGAAGAGCTTGACGCGGATCAAGCTCTCGATGAACCGAACGGCACCTTAGCAAGCGGGAACGTTACCGCTGTCGTTGGCATACTCGTATGAGAAATCGTAAAGGTCTTTCAGATATTTCTTGAACTTGTCGCTTTTGAAGACTTTGGCGCCTTTGGGGCAGAGTTTACCCATTTCGTCGGCGAACTTGCCATCTTCGTAGATCTCTTCCCACTCATCTTGGGAATGTTTAGCAGCAAATTTCGCACCGTTGAATCCGCACAGGTTTTTGACCTTTTTTTGATAGATCTTTTGACCTTTCTCGGGACTTGCGACCGCGCTCGTAGCGATCAGGCTCGATGCGACGAATCCCGCCGCGACAAGTGTAAGCAGTTTTTTCATGAATTCCTCCTTTGAATTTAGGCTTACGCCCTTTTGATACCCACATTGTAGAACACAATCGTGAAGTAATCGTGGAAAAGATTTTAACACAAACTATTTAATTTTTCCAAATACTTTGTAGGTATCCCAATAAACATCTATGGCCTTGCGTAGATCCGTATCACTGAGCGTAGTTTTGGGCATTAGGCCCGTTTCACTTATAACTTCTTCTGAAGCAAGAGCCTTCTTCTTGGTCGGATTTTTAATGAACGTTATCAAAGCTTCCTTCACACGCCGCTGGCTGGAATGTTTCAAAAGATAATTGAAAAAGAGGCTCTCCAGCGACACAGGTACCTTCCGGTGGCAAGCGACGCAATTGTTTTCGTAGATCGTCCGGCCATCTTCGGCCCATACCACCGTTCCAAACACCAACAACCAACAAGCGACTATCGATTTCACCATCGTATGAACACCTTCGAACCTTTTCCTTTCCGCGATTTCAGATCGATTTTGAGCCCATACTCGCGTGCGATCATCGCGACGATGTTGAGTCCGATGCCAAATCCACCGACACTGGTATCGAACCGTTTGTAGCGTTTGAAAACCTCTTTGAGCGCCCGATCGTCCATACCGACACCACTATCCTCGACAAGCAGTTCGCCCGGTCTAAGACGTATGAAGATACTTCCTCGGCGACGATTGTATTTGATGGCATTGGAAAGGAGGTTGTCGATCAGGCGTGCCGCTTTGCCACGGTCGATCGTAAGCGTCACATGGGGTTGAAGATCGGTTTCGATCTCTATCTTTTTCGATTCGGCCAAGATTTTGAAAAACTCCACCCGCTCCCGTACCAGTCGATCCATATCCACCACTTCGTCTTGCGACGCGATCTGATGGTGTAGGACCAGATAGGTCAGGTCCTGATAGATATTGCTGATCGTCCTGGCTCCGATTTCGATCCGCTTGATCTTTTTGGCCTCTCTTTCGTCCAACTTGTCTTGATCGATCATTTCGATATTGCTCAAAATCGCATTGACCGGCGTATTGAGTTCGTGGGTCGTATCCTTGATGAAACGATCCAATAGATTCAGAGCGTTTCGCATCGGTGAAAGGAAGAGCCGTACCAGCACCACACCGGCGAAAAGAAAAAGCCCGAGCAACCCTCCACCATAGATCAATATATCACGCCAGGCTCGCATCCACCATGCCCGGTTTTCGTCGATCTCCACGACGACGTACTTAGCCCCTAGATAGTAGGAATCGAGCACGTGAATATACTGGATCTGATGCTTTGGCGTCGTATAGATCACTTTGTCAAGCTGCACATGGTCGGGATCTTTGAGCGTCGAAAAGATCAAGACCTTGTCGGCATCGTAAATCGCCGAACGATAAAGGGGATTTCTAGGATAGGTCCGATATCGGTCGAAATAGATATGCAACAGTTTCAATCCGTCGATCAACTCTTTGGAGTACTCTTCCAACTTCAGCCGCTCGGTTTGAAGCATCAAATCCTTCTGAAGTTTGTAGTAGATCGTCGCACCTAGAATCAAAATCAACAATGCCAAAAATGCGTACAGACCCAAAAAACGAAGGAGCGTACTCCGTTCAGAGTGGGAGATATTTGTAGCCGTAGCGTTTGATACTGACAATGCGCTCTTTCCCGATGATTTTTCGAAGGTTTTTGATATAAGTCCGCAGGGCCGATTCGCTCGGGGTTTCGTCATAATGCCAAAGGGTGTCGTAGATCTTTTCGTGACTTATCGTCTGGCCCGGATGGGCCAAAAAGAGTTTCAGCAACGCCAACTCCTTGGGTTGGAGACCCACCGGTTCTTCGTCATGGTAGAGGGTATTGCCCACCGTATCGTAGGTGATACCGGGCGCGATCGTGATACGGGGATTTTTTCGATGGGAGAAGTTGCGTTTGAGCAGGGTCGTGATTCGAAGCAACAACTCTTTGAGGGCGAAGGGTTTACGGATGTAGTCGTCGGCACCGCTTTCATACCCCTCTTCCAAATTTTCCAGGGCGTTGAGGGAGGTGATGAAAATCGCCGGCGTCTCCACCCCTCTCGCCCGCGCCTCTTTGAGAAGACGAAAACCGTCGATGCCAGGAACGTTGACATCGAGCAAGAGAATGTCGTAGCGCTTTTCATAGAGCATCTCTTCCGCTTCTTCTCCGTCGTAGGCGTTATCGACGGAGAACCCCTCTCCTTCGAGAAAGTCGGTCACCGTTTCGGCGAGATTGGTATCGTCCTCAAGTAGGAAAATAGCCGTTTTAGCGCCCACTCTTCAACCTTTGAAGCGCTTCTTCGTAAGCCTTTTTTTCTTTGTCGTTCATGACGGCTTCTCTTTGTTTGAGCTCGTGTAAAATCACTTCCACCTTGGCTCCTTTCGCATTTTTCAACGCCGCGATCAGCTCTTGCGTCGATCGATCCGAATCGTCGATCGCCCCTAGCGACAGTATCGAAATGGCAAGTAGCACGACCTTTTTCATAGATCCATTGTATCCAATCTTGACGACGAACGAAGGCTCGTAAGGATCGTCACTCCATTTTCAAACGTGTCTCGCGACCAGTTGGGCGATCTGTTGCGCCGGCAACGCACCGCTTACGCGATCGACCTCTTGGCCGTTTCTAAAGACGATGATCGTTGGAATACCTCGGATACCGAAAGGGGCTGCCAGTTGCTGGAACTGTTCGGTATTGACCTTCGCGAATTGGGCTTTGAGAGGAAATTGCGCCGCCGCCTCTTCATAAGCGGGTGCCATCATCCTGCACGGTCCACACCAAGGGGCCCAAAAATCGACGACGACGGGTATATCGGATTTTTGAACGTGGATCGGAAAGGTCTCCGGCGTCAATTCCACCGGATGGGTATCCAACAAAGAGTGGTGGCAGTGACCGCAGTTGGCTTTGTTGTAATGATCTTTTTTCGGAATTCGGTTGACTTTATGGCAGTGGGGACAGACGACATGTATCGTATCCATGACACCTCCTTCTTTTTTGAATGTTACGTCAGATAACGAAAACGTTGGACTGCAGATGATGCAGAGCCTATTCTCATAATTTTACCCAACATTGACCCTTCCTTATGTACAATAGGTAGCAAAAAAAGGATCCTTTTGCATTTCGAGCCCTACCCCTTCGAAAAATTGACCGAACTTTTGAGAGATGTCGTCGCGAACGAGACGTACGATCCCATCGTCCTGACGATCGGTGAACCGCAGTTCGACACGCCTCTGTTTATCAAAGAGAGTCTCGCAAAGCATGCCGATCTTCTCAAAAAATATCCTAAAACCGCAGGTGAAGAGAGTTTGCGTGAAGCGATTCGCGGTTTCGTGAAGGGCCGATTTCATGTGTCGCTCGCAGCAAAAGAGATCATTCCTACCTTCGGCACGCGAGAACTCCTTTTCAATTTTCCACAATTTCTTTTGAGCGATCGTGAAAAACCCGTGATGGCTTATACCAACCCTTTCTATCAGATCTACGAAGGCGCGGCCATCGCCGCCGGTGCCAAGCGCATCCATTTGACGCTGGAAGCATCGAACGATTTCCTACCGACCATCGACGAAAAGAGACTGGCCGAGTGCGACCTGGTGATTCTCAATTTCCCCGACCGCCCCACCGCTTCCGTCAGGGCGCTGGAGATGATGCAAGAGTGGGTCACGTTGGCGCTGAAACACGATTTCGTCCTTCTCAACGACGAGTGCTACAGCGAAATCTACACCCACACCCCGCCGCCGTCTCTACTGCAAGCGAGCCTTGCGGCGGGCAACGACACTTTCAAAAACGTTCTCGTCGTCAACTCCATCT
>CAZORY010000031.1:0-14268 GCA_964582435.1 uncultured Campylobacterales bacterium | reverse complement strand
GTCAAACCGTCACGGACGATCTCCGCGACCATTTTCGATTTTTCGATCGCGTTTTGGTAACCATAATTTCGAAAATTGATCGCAGCGTTGATCATGATCGCCAATGCGAATAAGAGCAGTAGGATGGAAGTGAAAATCAACAGTCTGGTACTTGTTTTCATAAATATTATTTTACATTATAGATTCTTAAAAGACGCCACGAGGGGTGCATGATCGCTGGGTGTCGGAGAGCGGCGGCGCCTGGTCCAAAGATCCACTTCGATCTTTTCCAATAAAGGACAGAGCGCATCGGACGCGAGGATATAGTCGATACGCATCCCCTCGTCACGCCAGATGGCCGCCGTACGATAGTCCCACCAGGTGAAAGCTTTCTGATCGGGATGAGCGTGTCGAAAACAGTCGTGAAGTCCGGCGTTCAAGAGTGTCCGCATCTTATCCCGTTCGCTGGGCAAAAATCCGACAGCTCCTTCGAAAACGGCCGTATCGTAGACGTCGATCGACTCCAGTGCAACGTTGAAATCGCCCAATAACAAGACCCGTTCCTTGTAGGCAAGCAACGCGACGACATAGGCGCGTAACGCGTCGAAAAAAGCCATTTTGAAAGCGTGCCGTTCCTGCCCCTCCTCTCCGCCTCGAGGAATATAGCAATTAAGAATGGTCGTTTCGCCGATGTCGGCTTGAACGAGTCGTTTTTCGGCGTCGAGAATTTCGTGATCGAAATGGGTGACGATGTTTTCTAGGGGCAGTTTGGAACAGATCGCGACCCCGTTGAGCCGCTTTTGGCCGTTGATGGCGAGATGATAGCCCCGCTCCTGGAAAGGTGAGACCGGAAATTGATCGCTCGCGCATTTCGTCTCCTGGAGACATAGAATGTCGACGGGACGTTTTTCGTCGAGCCATCGCATAAGTAGATCGACCCTGGAACGGATGGAGTTGACGTTGAAACTACAGATCTCTATGGCCATTTCAATCTTTCAGCATATCGTTCATGCGCTTGGTGTCCGGATCCCGATTGGGATCTTTTTTGGGTTTTTTCATCTCTCGAAAGAGTAGAAAGAGCAGTGTCGCCGCAATGGCGATGATCATACTGAATTTGACCCAGAATTCGTAAGGCATCCTAGCTCCTCTCTATGACGACGAACGATGGGTTCGCCGATTCACACGATCAACATCGCGTCGCCGTAACTATAAAAACGGTAGTGTTCGGTGATGGCGATATTATACACTCTTTTGGTCCTCTCGACCCCTAAAAAGGAAGCGACGAGCATCAATAGCGTAGATTTGGGAAGATGGAAATTGGTCAGTAGCGTATCGACACGCCGCGGCGGGTTGCCGGGGTGCAAAAACAGGTCGCATTCGCCGAAGCGTTTTTTCGTGCGGACGTAGTGCTCGACCGTGCGGGTGACGGTGGTCCCGATCGCCATGAGAGGCACACCACTCTCGATGAGCTCGGCGGCAGAAGAGGGAATCTCGTAGTATTCGCTGTGCATGGGGTGATCGGTAATGATTTCTGCCTCTACGGGTTTGAACGTACCCGCCCCGACATGGAGCGTGATAGAGGCGGTCTCGTGGCGTTTTTTGAGGTTCTCAAAAAGGGTATCGCTAAAATGCAACGAGGCCGTCGGTGCGGCGACGGCCCCCTCCTTTTGGGCGAAGACCGGCTGATAGGCGTGTCGATCCTCTTGCCTGTCGGCGCGACGGATGTAAGGGGGCAGCGGCACGTGTCCTAGCCGATCGAGATGGCTCAGGAGCCCTTCGAACGAGAGCGCTTCCGCTTTGTCGTCGAAGAAACGGACGATGCGTCCGCCATTTTCCAGGCATGCGAGGACGACGCCGTGGAATCGCTCGTCGAAAATCAGGCGGGTACCTTCTTTGACGCGCCCTTTGATCATCACTTCAAAACGGTCGTCGGGTAGAGGTTTGTTGATCAACAGTTCGATCTTTCCGCCACTCTCCTTGCGGCCGAAAAGACGGGCTTTGATCACTTTGGTATCGTTGTAGAGGATAGCGGTGTCCGTAGGGATGAAATCGAGTATATCGCGAAAACGGGCATGAACGATCCTATCCCTTCGCCGATCGATCACCATCAGCCGGGCGCTCTCTCTAGGCTCGGCCGGTTCGGTGGCGATCAGCTCTTCAGGAAGGGTATAGTCGTAACTGGCCGTCTTGAGATAGGATGCGTCACGCCTTTTCAGAATCTCCATCCTCCATCTCTTCCTCTTCGGGGGGCGTGTAGGGGTTGACCATCTTGGCCACGATGATCGAGACGCCGTAGAGTAAAATGAGTGGAATCGCCATCAACAGCTGGGTAACCACGTCCGGCGGCGTCAACAAGGCGGCGAGAAAGAAAATGAGAATGATGGCGTATTTGAAAAAGCTCTTGAGGGTATGATCGTCCACCAGTCCCAGCAGCGCGAGGAAAAAGGTAAGTACCGGAAGTTCGAACGCGATACCGAAACCGACCATGATTTTGGTGAAGAAACCGACATATTCGTTGATTTTCGGAGCGACGGTGACGACTTGTTCGGCGAAATTGACCAAAAATTGGAACCCGTACGGAACGACGACATAGTAAGCGAAAGCCGCTCCCATGAAAAACATCCCCGAAGCGGCGATAACGAAGGGCCAGATATATTTCTTTTCATGTTCGTACAGACCCGGCGCGATAAAGAGCCAAAATTGATAGAGGATAAAGGGCAGCGCCATCAAAAAGCCTGCGAAAAGGGCGACTTTGACCGCCGTGAAAAAGACCTCCGGGACACCGGTGGCGATCATCATCGACTGTTCGGGCAATACCTCTTTGAGAGGATGGGTCATCCACTCCAAGATCGGTTCGTAGAAATAGAAGGCGATGAAAAAACAGACGATCAACGCCCCGATCGAATAGGCGAGCCGCTTTCTCAGTTCCGCGATATGGGGTTTGAGATCCTCAAACATGCCGCTCCTTTTTCTCGTCGCTCACCGGTTCGGACGCGACGCTCTCTTGCCGCTTTTTTTTGGGGAAGGTGATCACTTCTCGCTTGGGTTCGATCGCCTCTTTTTTCTCTTCGGCTTCGCTTTCCAATCGCTCTTCGCTCTTTTTGACCTCCTCCACCGTCTCGGTCAACTCTTCCAGCGTGGTCAGATCCGCCGTCGTCGCCTTTTCGAGCTGATGGGTCGCCTCTTCGAGCTGTTTTTTGTATTGGAAAGCTTCCTCTTTGAGTTCGCTGATTTTCAGCTCCTCTTCCAAAGAGCTTTTGGCATCGTTGACCGTCCGTTTGACGCTACGGAAAAATTTGGCGATCTGAACCATCGTTTCGGGGAGTTTGTCGGGTCCCAAAAATAGAATCGCCACGACGACGATCAGAAAAATTTCACTCAATCCCATGCCGAACATCGCATGTCCTTTTCAATTCACGTGGCATCGCCACGATCTCGTAATCATTGTCGTTCGCTGAAATGGGGCAAGTGTATCAAAAAAGGGTTTAGTCCAGTATAAAGAGGGCGATTTCATCCGCGATGAGGTAGTCGAGATTGTGGTAGCGTCCCCCTTTTCGGAGCAGCTTTTTTTCCGTCACGAGCAGATCGGCTCTTTTTTTCATTTCCTCGTCGAGTATGGAGGGATCGATGCCCACGACGCTTCGTAGTCCCAAAAATATGCGCTCTTCCACCATCGAACGGGTATCGAGCCCTTCGACCTCCTTGTGGAGTGGACTTTCGATGTACCTTTCCAATGGGCGATGGGGATAGAGTCGTCGCGTTCCCACTCTGCCCACGGCACCCGCTCCGATGCCCAGATAGGGTTCGTAGCGCCAATAGCCAAGATTGTGTCGACAAGGCCGACCGAAATTGGAGACTTCGTACCGATCGAGGCCCGCATTTTCACAAAGTGTTGCGATCGTGCGTGCCTGATCGATCGATTCTCTCCAAACTTCGGGACGTTCGGCGAAGGGCGTGTTCTCTTCGATCGTCAATTCGTAAGCGCTCAAATGCTCGATAGGAAGCGAGAGGGCGGTGCATACCTCCTCTTCGATCCGCTCGTTCGTATCGAGGGCCGTGGCGTAGATCACGTCGAGGCTCAGGCGATCGAACCCGACCTTTCGAGCCCGTTCGACCGCCGCGATCGCTTCCGAAGCCTTGTGGGCGCGGCCCAGAAATTTGAGCTTGTCGTCGAAAAAACTTTGCACGCCGAAGCTGATACGGTTCACCCCCAGACGCCGCATGCCCTCAAGCCACTCTTGCGTCGCGCTGTTGGGATTGGCTTCGCTCGTGATTTCGGCATCGGGTGCCAGACGATTCGCCAACGCCTCGAAAATCGGCGCGTAGTAGGCCGGGGGGACGGTGGAGGGAGTGCCCCCTCCGATAAAAAGGGTATCGATGCACGTCCCTTCGGGGACCAGGTGCTCTAGATCGTGGACGAGTTGCCGCCGCAGCGCTTGCATATAAGCCTCTTTCAACTCGAATTTATCGACGTAGGAATTGAAGGCACAGTAGTGACATTTGCTGTCGCAAAAGGGGATGTGCATATAAAGGAGCAATTCTCAGTGGACCTTAATCGTGTTTTGAATACAATCATATCAAATTTTTCAGGCGCATTGTGGCGTGGAACGAGTGGACCATGAGTGAAGAGATCAAGACAAAAGAGAAAAAGTATCGCCCCAACGTCGCCGCGATCGTACTTTCTTCCCGTTATCCCGAGAAGGTGGAGTTTTTCATCGCGTCACGCAGTGACGTGAAAGATGCCTGGCAATTTCCACAGGGAGGCATCGATCCTGGCGAGACCCCCAAGGAGGCGTTGCTTAGGGAGCTCAAAGAGGAGATCGGTACCGACGCGGTGGAGATCGTGGCCGAATATCCCGAATGGGTCAGTTACGATTTTCCGGAGATGATCGCCAAAAAGATGTACCCTTTCGACGGCCAGCGGCAAAAATATTTTTTGGTGCGTCTGAAAAAGGGCGCCAAAATCGATCTGGCGACGGAAGAACCGGAGTTCGTCCAGTATCGTTTCGTCCCTTACGGCGAGATTTTCAACTACATCACCTATTTCAAGCGCCCTATTTACAAGAAGGTGCTCGACTATTTCAGAAAAAAAGGGTATCTGTAATGTTGATCGTACAAAAGTTCGGCGGTACCAGCGTCGGGGATCTGGATCGTATCGCCAACGTCGCCAAACGGGTGGCCAGGACTCGAGACGAAGGGCACGACGTCATCGTCGTCGTCTCTGCCATGAGCGGGGAGACCAACAAGTTGATCGAATACGCCCATTTCTTCTCCAAAACCCCGGATAGGGAGGCGATGGATCTGCTGCTTAGCTCCGGTGAGCGGGTGACCAGTGCCTTGCTGAGTATCGCCCTCAACGAAATGGGATATCCGACCGTTGCGATGACGGGCCGACAGGCGGGAATCGTCACCGACAAAACCCACACCGCCGCCCGCATCGAGCATATCGATCCCAAGCCGATGAGCGAAGCGGTCGAGGCGGGGAAGATCGTCGTCGTCGCAGGTTTTCAAGGGATCGGCAAGGATGGACGTGTCACGACGCTCGGGCGCGGGGGCAGCGATCTGACCGCTGTCGCGATCGCGGGTGCCATGAAGGCCGACTTGTGTGAAATCTACACCGACGTCGATGGCGTCTACACCACCGACCCTAGGATCGAACCCAAAGCGAAGAAGATGGAGGCGATCAGTTACGACGAAATGCTGGAACTGGCGTCGTTGGGCGCGAAAGTCCTCCAGAATCGCTCGGTCGAACTGGCCAAAAAGATGGGGGTCAACCTCGTCACCCGAAGCAGCTTCAACGACAATCCGGGAACTTTGATCACGAAGGAAGAGAATATCATGGAAAAACCACTCGTCAGCGGTATCGCGCTCGATAAGAACCAGGCACGTATCAGTCTCAAAGGCGTCGAAGATCGCCCCGGCATCGCCAGCGAAATCTTCAACTCCCTGGCCGAAGAAGCGATCAACGTCGATATGATCGTCCAGACCATCGGCGCCGATGGCAAGACGGAGATCGATTTTACCGTGCCCCAAAGCGAGATAGAACGGGCCAAAGGCGCGCTGGAACGCTTCAAGGAGAGTATCGCCGAGATCGGTTACAAAGAGGATGTGGCCAAGGTTTCGATCGTCGGTGTAGGGATGAAGAGCCATAGCGGTGTCGCCGCCAAAGCTTTCACGACGATGGCCAATGAAAACATCAACATCGAAATGATCAGCACCAGTGAAATCAAGATTTCGATGGTCATCGACGAAAAGTACGCCGAGCTGGCCGTACGGGCGCTACACGAAGCGTACGAATTGGATCGGTAAGGGATGGGATCATGGGGCGCCGGAAGTATCGAATCCTAAGTCGCGCCTCCTCCTTGTCGGAGTGTGATCGTCCATTTACCATACGTTCTACCGGAGACGCTGAGTGAAAGATCTACTGACCTGGACGTTGGAGACGATTCGTAGCGAAGATACGATGATGAGCTGGCTCGAAGAGCGGCGTTACGATTGGGCGCCGATCGTGGGGAGTGCGATCGCCAAGATTCTGGAGGGACAGAGCGTCATCGTTATGAGCGACACGTCCAATCGATGGTTCGAAGAGTATATTATCCGCCGTATCAACCGCCCGGGCCTCAACCGGCCACTCTTGCCGTTTTTCTCTTTCGACGCCGTCTATCCTAATGTCGACGCGATCAAAAGCGATCAAGATATCGAACTGCTTTTCGATATGTTTTCCCTCTCCTACCCCCAAGGTCATTTCTTCTGGTATATCGGAAAAGCCGATCACCCCATGGCCCGCATCGCTTTTCGTAACGAAGAGTCGCTGTTGTGGGTGATGGACGAGGAGATGACGAACTCCTTCACGTTGCGCTCCTACGACGAACTGATCGATATCAAACTGCTCCAACTCTATCGGCTTTTCGACAAGACCCTCAGCGCGGCACTCTTCGCGGAAGTGGAGACGGGTGCGTAGGATGCCCGAAATCGTCAGCAAAATCGTTCTGACCGATCGCTTCGACGCTCTATATTCCGAACTTGCCGACCGATATCCCGAGGCTTTCATCGTACGTATCGAAGCCGACAAATTTCTCGTCGAACATGCCCAAGAGGCGATCGAACACGCCTATTTGACCAGCGATAAACAAAAGATCGTACTGCTCGGCTCGACGGAGTTCACGCCGATCGCGCAAAACAAGCTGCTCAAAATCATCGAAGAGCCGCCGCCACGGACCCATTTCGTGCTTGCGACACCCTCCAAATCTTCGCTGTTGCCCACCATCCGCTCCCGCCTCGTGGTCGAAAAAGGCGTGAGCGACGGTACGAAAAGAGGCAGTGGCGTGGATCTTGGCCGTTTCGATCTATCCGCTCTTTTCGAACTGATCCAAGCCAACCGCCGGACCAGCGCCAAAGAGGCCAAAGAGATCGTGGAAGCGCTGGGAAGAGAGGTTTTCAAAGAGGGGCGTATCGCTCCCGACACCTCTTTGACCGATGCCTTGGCCCAGAGTATCCGTCTGCTGGACATGGGATCACCTCCCCCTTTCGTATTGGGCCGTTTGGGATTGAAACTGCTAGGGAAACGTCGATGAAATGTTACCGTATCGATGCACCGTCGCATCGTAAGGCGTTGCTCGAAAAATTGGGATGCGACGCCGGCGGGGTTTCGATCATGGCGCGTAAAATGGAAGTTCTGCTTTTTCGGATCCGCGACCTTCCTTGCGGCGCGGCCAACATTCTCAAACAAGACGCCTTGGCCGTCGGTGCCGATCTGGCCGTACCGACCGGAGTGGTGACCTGCAAAAAGAGCCATTTCGACGGGATATTGATGGGCACGCCGCGTCAATTGGGTTATTTGATCAAAAAAGAGAAAGCCCAACCCTTTGGACTCAAAGCGTTGGCGCATGAGCTTTCGCAACATTTGAAAGAGGTACGCTACACCCCCAAAATCATGGGTGTCATCAACGCCAACGACGACAGCTTCTATCCTGGCAGCCGTTATAGAGAAAAAGCGGCTCTTGAAGCGATCGAGACGATGATCGAAGAGGGGGCGCAGATCGTCGATATCGGGGGCGTCTCCTCCCGGCCCGGCAGCGACGCGGTGGACGAAGAGGAGGAGTTTGCCAGAGTGGCGCCGATTTTTCGAAGTCTTGCAAGCAGCGATTTGAAAAAAGAGGCGATTTTCAGTATCGATTCCTACCGGCCCAAAGTCGTGGAGGCGGCTTTGAAAGCGGGCTTTGGCATCGTCAACGACATTACGGGGCTGGCCGACGAGCGCATCGGCCGTCTGGCCAAAGCTTACGGAGCGCGGCTGGTGATCATGCATATGCAAGGCACCCCCAAAACGATGCAACGACATCCGTCGTACGACGACGTGATGGCTGACGTGGACGATTTTTTCGTCCGACGCCTCGAAAAAGCGTGGGGCCTTGGTTTGACGAAAGAGACTGTGATTCTCGATGTAGGCATCGGGTTCGGTAAAACCCTCGTGCACAATCTCACCTTGATCAAAAATTTGGCCCATTTTCGCCATTTCGGTTGCGAACTGCTGATCGGTGCCAGTCGTAAATCGATGATCGACGCCGTGATTCCCACGCCGGTTCAAGAGCGCTTGCCCGGCACGTTGGCCATCCATCTGGAGGCGCTCAAACGGGGAGCGACGATCGTGCGCTGTCACGATGTGGCGGAGCATCGGCAGGCGATGGCGTTGTCGACCGCGATCGAAGCGGCGGATGTTTGGGAGGAGGATGCATGAGAGCGATGGTAGCGTGCTGTCTCTTGGTCGTCGGGTGTTTGGCGGGTCCCAAAGAGGTGGCGCAGCGTTATTGGGAGGCTTGGCAAACGGGACGAACGGAGGTGGCCAAAGATTTGACGGTGCGAGGGCATGTCCAGTCGGCGTTGCCGGTGAAGGTGACGATCCTTCACGTCACGACGAGCGAAGCCAACGTAACCGACGGTTTGGCCCAAGTGCCGACACGCATCGGATTCGAAGTGGTGCGCGACGGGGTGCGGACGCCCGAATGTAACGCCACGATCCGTACGGAGCTTCTTAGAATCGACGGCCAGTGGCGAATTGATGGTCTCGTAACGATGCGCCACTTCGACGAAGGCGTCCAGAAAGCCCTTGAGGCATGTGCTTTGCGGATGTTGCGTCAGACGATGCGAAAGAGCGAAAAGGTGTTGTCCGAACTGTTGGAGCGTTTGATGGGATCGGGCCAAGAGTTCGAGACGCTCTTTCGGCGATGGCAAGAGCAGATGCAAAAGGCTTTGCGTCAATTGGAAAAAGAGCCCCCTGGAAAAACCGGCCCCCGGTTGCCGCCCCCAGAGAGTGGAGAAAAGATATGATCACGGATAAAAAAGCGTACCAAGAGGCTGTAGAGACATTGAAAAAGTGGGCCTATGCCTACTATGTCGAAGACAACCCACTGGTGACCGACGAAGTGTACGACAAGCTCTATCGGGAGGTGGAAGCCTACGAGAAAGCCCATCCCGACGAGGTGGACCCGGCCTCTCCGACCCAGCGTGTAGGGGCGCCGATCAAGGAGGGGTTCAAAAAGGCCCGGCATCTGAGTCGGATGTGGAGTATGGAGGATGTCTTCGACCGAGCGGAATTCGAAGCGTGGATGGCACGTATCCAAAAGAACTTTCCCGACGAACGCTACTATGTCGAGCCCAAATTCGACGGTGCCAGCCTCAATTTGATCTACGAGAAGGGATTGCTCAAACAGGCGATTACACGGGGTGATGGCGTGGAGGGTGAGGATGTGACCGCCAACGCCCGAACGATCCAGTCGATCCGTCTGGAAATCGCACACGAGCACTTGATCGAAATCCGGGGCGAAGTGCTGATGACCAAAAAGGAGTTCGAGCGGATCAACGCCGAGCGGGCCGAAAAAGGTGAACCACTTTTCGCCAATCCGCGTAACGCTGCGGCAGGAAGCCTTCGGCAACTCGATCCTGCCGTCACTGCCCGGCGCAATCTCATCTTCCAGCCCTGGGGGGTCGGTGTGCACGACTTGCCTTACGAGTATCTGAGTGAGATTATGGCCTACGTCTACGATCTGGGTTTTCGTAAACCTCCGGTTCGCGAAGTCTGTCGGCGGGTCGAAGAGATCGAATCGATCTACGATCGACTGGTGAAGATGCGTGACGAGTTGCCGGTGATGCTCGATGGCATGGTGGTCAAAGTGGACCGGTTGGCGGCTCAGGAGGCCTTGGGATATACGGTCAAAGCCCCACGCTGGATGGTCGCCTACAAGTTTCCAGCCATCGAGAAACAGACCCGTATCAAGGATGTGCTCTTGCAGGTCGGCCGTACCGGCGTCGTGACCCCCGTGGCGGTCCTGGAACCGGTGGAGATCGAAGGGGTCGTCGTCGAACGTGCCACGCTCAACAATTTCGACTATATCCAGAAGTTGGATGTGCGGATCGGGGATATGGTGACGATCATTCGAAGCGGCGACGTGATCCCCAAGATCGTCAAGGTTTTGACGCAATATCGCACCGGTAAGGAGAAAAAGATCGCCCGGCCGACCCATTGCCCCGTCTGTGGCAGTGAATTGCTCGACGAAGGCAAACTGATCAAATGTCAAAATATCAATTGCCCGGCTAGGGTCGTCAATTCGATCATCTATTTCGCTTCCAAGCAGTGTATGAATATCGATGGGCTGGGAGAAAAGATCGTCGAGCAGCTCTATCGTGCGGGGCTCGTGAAGGAGTTGGAAGATATCTACCGTCTGCGTGAAGAGGATCTCTTGAAGCTGGAGGGCTTCAAGGAGAAGAAGGCCCGCAATCTATTGGAAGCGATCGAACGGAGCAAAGGGGCCGAATGTTGGCGATTTCTCAACGGTTTGGGGATCGAGCATATCGGAGAGGTGGCCAGCAAGACGATCTGCCGAATCTTCGGTCTACGGTTCGTGGACGTGACGAAAGAGGAGCTTCTGGCCGTCGAAGGATTCGGGGAAGAGATGGCCGAGAGTTTCGTCGAATTCATGCGCGTCAATCGAGAGAAAGTGGAGCGGCTGATGGCGATCATCCAGCCCAAGGAGCCGCCAAAAGAGGAGGTGGTCCATTCGCCTTTTACCGGTAAAAAAATCGTTCTGACCGGTTCGATGCGCAAACCAAGAGGCGAGATCCAAGGGATACTGGAAAAGATGGGCGCCAAAGTGAGTTCCAGTGTCTCCAAAAAGACCGATATCGTCATCTACGGAGAAGATCCGGGTTCCAAATATGAAAAAGCCAAAGCGCTCGGAGTGACGCTGATGAGTGAAGATGAAATGTGGGATTTGATGGGAGAGAAGCGTGAGGCATGAAAGGCGTGTAGGGGGCATGTCTCCGAATCCTCGACCGATTGGGACAGAGACGAACGATGCGGCTTGATCACTATCTGGTGGCACGAGGGCTGGCCCGCAGTCGTACGAAAGCGCAGGCTCTGATCAAAGAAGGAGGTGTCACCGTCGATGGAGACGTGGCGGAAAAGCCCTCGATGCAAGTGGATGAAACGAACAGCGTCGAAGTGATCCGGCCCGATCGCCATGTCGGGCGTGCCGCGAAAAAATTGGAGGGTTTTTTGAAACTCTATCCGGTGGCGATCGCAGGCAAACGCTGTTTGGATGTGGGCGCTAGTACGGGAGGCTTTACACAGATACTGCTCGAACACGGTGCGAAATCGGTGACGGCGCTAGATGTTGGAAGCGATCAACTCGATCCTGGTTTGAGAAAAGATACGCGGGTCCAAGTCGTGGAAGGGTGTGACGTACGTGATTTTGAAGCTTCGACGCCCTACGACGTCACCACCTGCGATGTCTCTTTCATCAGTTTGCACCATATTCTCGATGCCCTCGATCGCTTGACGGAGGGGGTGTTGATCTTGCTCTTCAAGCCGCAGTTTGAAGTGGGGCGCCATGCCAGACGGGATCGTCGGGGCGTCGTCGTGGACGAGCGATCGATCCAGGAAGCGAGGGGTCGATTCGAAGAGGCGGCCCAGCGGTTGGGATGGCGTTTGATGGTCCGAGCGCCCTCCCAGGTGCCGGGAAAGGAGGGTAACCGTGAGTGGTTCTACTGTTTCCTCAACCGTTGAGGGGGTCCACGCACTGGCGATCGGCAACTTCGACGGGATGCACCTAGGTCATGCGGCTCTTTTCGAGAGGCTCGGGCCGCAAGGTGGCGGACTGGTGGTTGAACACTATCGGGCGAGCTTGACCCCCGGCGCCTATCGGGCCGCGTTTTGCGACCGTCCCCTCTTTTTTTACGATTTCGAAAAGATCAGAGATTTGAGTCCCGAGGATTTCATAGGACGCCTTCGTATCGATTTTCCGGCATTGCGGCGCATCGTCGTCGGAGAGGATTTTCGATTCGGTGCCGCCAGACAGGGCGATGTCCGTCGATTGGCCGAACTTTTCGACGGCGAGACGCAGGTGGTCGAAGAGGTCAAGGTAGGCGGGGAGGGGATTCATACCCGTCGGATCCGAGCCATCGTCGAAAAAGGCGACGTGGCGACCGCCGCCGAATGGTTGGGACATCTCTATACGGTTTGGGGAGAGGTCGTGACGGGACAAGGATTGGGAAGCCAATCGCTGGTGCCGACGATCAATCTGAAAACCGGCCGTTTTCTGCTACCGGCTGCCGGCGTCTATCGAACGGATACCCAGATCGAAGGCATATGGCACCCTTCGGTGACGTTCGTCGGCCATCGTCACACGACCGACGGGGCGTTCGCCGTGGAGACCCATCTACTGGATGGGTTTGGAGGCGTGACAAAACCTTTGACGGAGGTCGCGGTAGCATGGCGTAGCTTCATCCGTCCCAACCGCCCTTTCGCGACGCTCGAAGCGCTCAAAGCACAGATCCACAAGGATATCGAGGTGGCCCGTGAAAGATAATCTTTTCGACAAACCGATCGACAAACAGTTCGCGTTCGATGACGAGGTGGCGGCGGTTTTCGACGACATGATCGCCCGTTCGGTCCCTTTCTATCACGAAAACATGGCGTTGATCGTGACGTTGCTCGATAGACGTTTGAAGAAGGGGATGCGTGTCGTCGATCTGGGTTCGTCGACGGGAGGGCTACTGCTAGCCCTCGCGGAACGCCACGGCGAAAAGGTGAAGTTTTTAGGAGTCGACAACGCCCCGGCGATGGTGGCGCTGGCACGGAAAAAGGCCAAAGCCATGCAACTGCCCGTCGAATTCGTCTGCGCCGATATGATGGATTACGACTTCGGCGGGGCCGACGTGATCATCGTCAACTATACCCTTCAATTCATACGGCCCATGCAGCGAAGTACCGCGGTGCGCAAGATTTATCGCGGGTTGAGCGAGGATGGATTGCTGATCGTCAGCGAAAAGGTATTGATGGAAGATAGATGGCTGGGCAAACAGATGATCGACATTTATCACGACTACAAGAAAAAGCAAGGCTATAGCGAGACGCAGATCATGCGAAAACGAGAAGCTTTGGAAAACGTGTTGATTCCCTATACGATCGAGGAGAACAGAAACATGCTTCTAGAGGCCGGTTTCAAAAGCGTCGATACGATTTTTCAGTGGGGAAATTTCGCCACGATGGTGGCGGCGAAGGGGAGGTAACCCCTTCTATCAAGCCGCGTCGCTCGGTGCCATGTGATCGATTTCTTCGATGATGTCGGCGTTGGCTTCGCGAATCATTTCTCGGATCAAATCGAAAAGGCGATCGCTCGCTTTCTCCATCTCCATGAAATTTTTGACGATCGTGGGACGATTCTCTTTCGTCAAACAGTTGTGTTTCACGGCGCACGGAATCGTCTGAAGCACCATGGTGTGGACCGTCGCATGCGGTTCTTCCAGCGCTTTGTAGGCTTTGGTGTGGCCGAAGAGTTCTTTGCCGGCCCCTTCGTAGTACCATCGGCCCATGCGGCAGCTATGGTGGTCACTAAATTGATCGACCATCTCTTCGCGCTCGTTGAGGACGGTGGTGTAGGCTTTCGATTTGAAGATGATATGATCGATTTTGACCAATGTGCCGAAGAGGGAGTTGTGGATATAGCGGGCCTCTTTGGCGGATATGTCGGCATTTTCCGCGAACTTGTCCAGCGTCTTCTCGAAGGCGTTGACATCGCTTTGCGAATCGGTGGCGATGGAAGTGATCTGCTCGGAGTTGGCTTGAATGTCGTTGGATTCTTGCTGGAGGGTCTGGATCGTGATGGCGATCTCCTGGGTCGCTTTTTGCGTTCTTTCGGCCAATTTACGCACTTCGTCGGCGACGACGGCGAATCCTCGGCCATGTTCGCCGGCTCGGGCCGCTTCGATGGCGGCGTTGAGGGCGAGTAGGTT
>CAZORY010000030.1:0-14396 GCA_964582435.1 uncultured Campylobacterales bacterium | reverse complement strand
CTACGGCGGCTACTACGTCCACAAAGTCAAAAGCAAAGAGGAGGCCAAGAAGCTCTTCGACGAAAAGAAATATATGCCGATGTATATCCAAGAGTGTATCCCGCTTCGTGCCGACATTCGGGTGATGCTGATCGGCCACAAACCGGCCTGCGCCTTCTGGCGGGTCGCGGGTGAAGATATGGAGATCACCAACACCTCCCAGGGCGGCTATATGACCTACGATGGGGTGCCGATGGGGGCGTTGGAGTTGGCGGTGGAGGCCTCCAAGGCAGCCAAAGCGGAGTATTGGGCGTGCGACATCGCCGAATACGACGGCAAATACTATATCCTCGAGTGTGCGACGGCGTTCGCGGCGTTTCCTTATTTTAGAGACTGGATCGGACAGTACTTGATGTGGGATTTTAGCGACGGCGCGTTCAAAAAACCCCATATTCCTCTTTACAACTGGGAAGAGCTTGGCAAGATCAACCCCTCCTTGTTGCGTACGATGCGCCATATCGAGTTCAGCCGCTACATTCCCAGTACCGATGGGGCCTACTACCTCAACGATCGGGAGGCCGATTGGGATATCGAGCTGACCGAAGAGAGCGTACCCGAAGATATTCCGGATGACTCGCACCTGCATAAAGGGCCGCTCAAAAAAGAAGAAGAGATTCCCGAAGCGGTGATGGAAGAGGCCAAAAAGGGCGAAGCCGTTCACGACGAGCTCGAAGATAGTGAAATGAATCTCGAGAGCGTCACCCTGACCGAGCTGATGACGTTGCATGGTATGGAAGAGGAGATCGCCGTGGAGGTGATCCGATATATCCGAAGCCGCGAGATCAAAAGTTTGGATGAATTGTTGGCGTTGGAGGGAATCGACGAGCAGACGCTCAAAGTGTGGGCCGAAGATCTGTATAGCAAGGTCGATGTCAACAAAGCGAGCCTCAAAACGCTCGCCAGTGTCAAATCGATCGGTAAAAAACTGGCCGAAAAGATCGTCGCTTTCCGGGACGCAAACGGTCCGTTCAAAAAGCTGGAAGATCTTTTGGGCGTTAAAGGGTTAGGCAAAAAGAAACTCGCCAAGATCAAAGAGCATCTCGCGATCAAATGATTCAAAGGAACGTTGAGGTTGAAGCAACTTTATCATAGTTACGACCAAGCTGTCGAAATTTTCGAGGAGTTGGCGGCGAGACGGCCCGATCTTTTCAGGGTCGAAACGATCGGCCAGACGTGGGAGAAGCGCGATATCGTCGCCGTGACGATCACCGACGGGATTGAAAAAGCCGAAAAGAAACCGGCGCTTTTTTATACCGGTACGATCCACGCCAGAGAGTGGATCGGTCTGGAGCTGGCTATCGGATTCGCCCAATATGTCGATCGCAACATCGCTTACGATCACGATCTGCAAGAGGTTCTGGCCCATTCGACGCTCTATATGGTCCCTTGTGCCAATCCCGATGGCTTCGAGTATTCACGAAATCACTTCAGTTTCTGGCGTAAAAATCGTCGTCAAAACGCCGACGGTAGCTACGGGGTCGATCTCAACCGTAACTTCCCCATCGGATTCGTCAAATCCAACAAGCCAGACTCCAACGTCTACGGTGGACCGGAGCCTTTTAGCGAACCGGAGACGCGAGCTTTGAGGGATTTCGTCGAAAGCCACCCCAACATCGCCATCGCCCTGGATTACCACTCCCAAGGCAACGTCTTTTTCCCGGCTCACGATTTCAGGCACGAAGATACGATCGACACGACCGATATGAACGTACTGTGCGCCAATATGGCCGAAGAGATCCGAAAAATCAGCGACAGAGAATATGGCATCCATCAAGGCAAACCGCCGGCCAAGCTCATCAGCGGCAGCGGGCGGGAGTTCTACTACTCCAAAGGGATCATCGCCAGCGTCGTAGAAGTAGGAACCCGCAACATTTCCGACTATCTGGATACGATGATCGAACATATCAGAGAACATATCCCAGCTCTTGTCGCCGCCCTCAAAGAGGTGCCCAACTACGCCAAGACCAATCCTCTTCCTCGTCCCGAAAATTTCCGTGCCACCTATGTGGGTAAAGATAACGTGACATTGGAATGGGAACCCTATCCGATCGACAGTGGGGATATTTATTTCGAAATCTATCGCAGCCGACGGGAGAAGTCCTATTGCCGACCTTTCAATTTGATGGGACGCACCCAAGCCAACCGTTTTCCCGATCAAAACTTGCTCAGCGACACCCCCTACTTCTACCATATCCGTGCCGTCGATAAAAAGAGTGGCCGCAAATCACCCTTCGCCCCGGTTTTGGCCATCCGTACGCACGTCGATGACGACGAGTTTCACCGTACCTACTTTCCTTTACCGGACAAGACGGGTTACGTCGCCGAAAAAGCCAAGGACAACGCCGCCCATTTCGGAGTCAACTCCCTTTTTGTAGGGGTCAACGAAACCAAAGGAATCAGTTACGCCGTATTGACGATCCCTCTCAAAACGATTCCGAAAAACGCGATCGTCAAACGGGCCAGGCTTCGCCTCTATCCGATGAATCGGGTCGGCGTGACGGTCGAAAAGTACGGTGAATGGGATGCGGGGATCGTCGATCCTGACAGTATCGGCGACATCACCCGCTACGAGGATGTGGCGGCGATGAAAATCCGATCCTATGTCGGCCGTCCGACCCCTTCGAATCACTTGACGCAGGGTATTTGGCGCCGTTGGGAATTTAGTGAAGTGGAGTGCAAAGTCCTACAAGAGCAGATCGAAAAGGAGCAGGTGGTCTTCCGTATCGAAGGGCCCAAAGCGCTGGAAGTAGGACGCACGTCGCAGATGATGCAGTGGGATCTAGGCTATGGCAAATTTGGCGGGGGTTTGGCGTTCAGACCCCACCTGGAAATTACCTATACGTTGGCACCCAATCGGATGGAACTCTTTCCCAAGGCCAGTTTCACCGTGGCCGAAAAGGGGGTCGAAGCGGGCAAGATCGCCGCAGGATTCGACGCCAACGGCAAAAAGATCTACGCGACGTTCGATTTCGAGCTCGGTTCGCTACCCGATTGGGAGTTCATGCAGATCACCAAAGCCTATGTCGTGCTCAATCCCGTCAAAGTCTACGCCAAGGAGAATATCCGTTTCCATCTGGAGATGATCGATGCCGATGCCGAACGGGATTACGAAGCGATCAAGGCGCGCCATATCATCGAAAACATCGGTTATGACGTCAGTGTCAGCGAACTCAAAAATCAAGAGCAGGTCTTCGTCTTCGATGCCTACGCGATCCAAGAGTTCGGCAATCGCCTCAAAGCGCGCAAGCCCATTGCCTTTTTGCTGCGCCCGAGCGCCGCACAAAAGCTGGTCAAAAACTCCGTCGTCGAATGGCATAGCGCCCATCCGGAATATACGCCCAAGCTGGTGATCGAATATCTCCATAAACGCCGCCGCCCCGTCGCTGCGGTGACGAATCTTCGTTACAAGATCGAAAACGGCAAGATCAAATTGATGTGGAACAATCCCAAAGAGAGAGATTTCAGGGGTGTATTCGTCATCAAAAATCCCTTTAGAGAGCCTATTTCACCCTATGACGGCGACAAACTCTACGGAGGCCCAGACGATTGGACCTTCGACGATTTCGGCGCTTTGGACGTGAAAAAATATTATGCCGTCTTTACCTACGACGATGTCCCCAATTTTAGCGAGCCGGTCATCTTGGAGTATCGACCCAAACCTTAAATGGTTTCAGGACAACGTCACCCGCGATCCTCTGAGCCTGGCCGTTTCTTGAAAGATCTGGTGGGCCAGGACGATCACGAAAAAGACTTGCCCCAATATCCCCACCCCCGGAATCAGTGATAGCAGATAGAGTATCAGTGTCGTCGTCATCAAGCGCCACTTGGCCTCCTTGAAAAGGATCGCCATCTCCTCTTTGTCGAGTATTTCACCGGCGACGTCCCGGGTAAGGAGCTTGTGAAAAAGGAAATAAAAGGGGGCGTTCATCGCGACAAGGCCAAGGATGGGTACGAACCAAAAAGGTAACGAAACAAGTAGAAAGAGCATGAAAAGCAGCAGTTGCTTCATCATAAAAAGAAGATAGTCCCAGACAGGTACCGTCCCTTTGCGCTCGATATCGGGATAGTGACGTTTCTGGACTTCGGCGACGATCATCGGCGTGAAGAAACCGACGATGATGACGGCGAGGAGGACCGAAAGCAGTACCGCTACACCGCCGCCGACGATATAAAAGAGAGTGCCTGCCACCGCTTTGAAGACAAAACTACCCAAAATGGCGGAGACGATCGGATACTCTTTGGCGAACTGGGCCAGATCGTTCGGGGCGTGGCCCCCGGCGACGTCGGGTTGCGACGCATGCGCGGCGGCACTTAGCATATCGAAAAACTCACCGGACGCTTGGTAGAGCAGAAAAAAAGCGATCAGCAACGTGATGACGAAAGGTGCCGTCGAGAGGGTGAGAAATTTGGTGGTGAAAAAGTCGCCAAGCGCTTTGGCAAAAAGTGCGCCTTCGGCATTGGAAAGGTCACTGTTGGGGGCGGGTTTCATCGTCGTTCTCCTCCGGTTCTATATCGATGGTCGTTTCGTTCGTATCGGGGTGTTTTGTTTCGATGGTAGGTTTTCGCCCCTCCCCTTCGTTGGTCACGGGGCCGTGCAGAGCCTCGATGAGTTTGGCCTTTTGATCCATTCCCAACTCCGTATTGGCGACGGTATCGAGAATTTTTTCTGCGATTTTGGTACGGGCGTCGAGCTCTTTTTGGTGAAAATATTTTTTGAGATTGTCTTCGTAGGCTTTGAGTTTGTCCTTGCGCCGTTTGTCCAGATACCACAACAGCGCCGCGCCCAATAGAACCGCCAACAAAATGCCGCCAAGTAGCGCATAGCGCGCCATCGCTTGCCGGTGCTCGATAACAAGGAGACGCTCCTTCTCTTTCAGCAAGGCCAGCTCTTTCTCTTTTTGAAGTTGAAGTTCTTTAAGCTTCGCTTCGCTTTCGATTTTCCCCAGCGCGATACTTTTGTTGGCTTCGATCAGCGCCAATTCCTTTTGGGTTTTCAACTCTTCGTCGCTGATGAAGGTGCGGTATTTGGTCCGTTGGGGCTTCGGGGGCTCTTTGACGTCGAAACCGCCGTTGCCGTCGCCGCTACAGCCGCCGAGTATGATCGCCGCCGTCAAAAAGGTCAAAAAGAACTTCGACATCGCTTCTCTTCCTGGCTTTTTATATAGTATAACACAGGGTGTTGTTATAATGGTCACCAAATATCGTAGAGGGATCGTGAATGTTGGATTGTTTGGTCATAGGTGGCGGAGCCGCGGGGTTGAGCGCGGCGTTGGCGGCAAGTGAAACGGGCGCGCGGGTGGCGCTACTTGGCAAGACCTACCCGACTCGCTCCCAAAGTTCGATGGCGCAAGGGGGGATCAACGCCGCACTGGGTAACGTGGAAGAAGATAGTGTCCAGCGCCATATCGCCGATACTCTCGCATCGGCCCAGACATTGGCCGACGAGGCGCAAGTGCGTAGGCTCTGCGAAAAAGCGCCCGATGCGATCGATTGGTTGGAGCGGTTGGGGACCCCTTTCAGTCGGCTATCCAATGGACGGGTGGCCCAGCGAAGATTGGGGGGAGCTAGCAGCAAGCGGGCCTGTTATGCGCAAGATTATACGGGATTGAAGCTGCTACATACGCTCTACGATACGGCACGCAAGCGGGGTGTCGTGTTTTACGACGAGTACTTTTTGCTCAACTTCATCGTCGAAGAGAAGCGCGTATTGGGTATCACGGCGATCGAGATGCGCACAGGAGAGGTCAAAGCGATCGGCGCCAAATCGGTCGTCGTCGCCTCCGGCGGATATGGGGGGCTCTATCGAGGATTCACGACCAACTCTACGGCGACGACGGGTGATGGTGTCGCGGCGGCCATCCGGGCGGGCTGCGTCTTGGCCGATATGGAGTTCGTGCAGTTTCACCCCACGGCCCTTCGGCGTTCGGGAGCGCTGATCAGCGAGAGCGCCCGTGGCGCGGGCGGCAAGATCGTCAACGCGCAAGGGGAGCAGTTCGTCGACGAGTTGGCGACTCGCGATCAGGTGGCCAAAGCGATCTGGACGCAGATCGAAAAGGGCGAAGAGGTCTTCTTGGATATTCGTCATCTAGGCGAAGCGTTCATCGATGAAAATCTACCCCAGGAACGTAAACTGGCCCAGCTCTACGAAGGGGTCGATCCGGTACGGGACCTCGTGCCGATCAAACCGGTGGCCCACTATACGATGGGCGGTATCGAAGTGGATGCCGATCATCGTACGAAAATCGAAGGGCTTTACGCGGCCGGCGAGGCGGCGTGTGCGTATGTACACGGGGCCAATCGGTTGGGGGGCAATTCGCTGCTGGAGACGGTCGTTTTCGGCCGCGAGGCCGGTGAGAATGCCGCACGTTTCGCGCGAACGAGTGGCGAAATCACCCCTAAAAGCAGCGAACAGTTTCAAAAAGATAGTCAGTTCGTCGCGGCGATCCCTCATTTTACGAACCAGATCGACTTTTACGAAAAGCGGACGTTCATGGGCAAGATCTTCTACCGCAACGCGGGGATCGTCCGCCACGAAATGGGGCTCAAAGGAGTGTTGAGTGCGGTTCGACAGATGCAGCGGGAGTTGCCGTTCATGGGAATCGTGGACAAATCCAGAGAGTTCAACACCAATCTCCTCGAATTTATCGAGTTCGGTAATATGGTCGAGCTGGCCGAAGTGGCACTGGTATGCATGATCGGACGCAACGAATCCAGGGGCGCCCATCAACGAGAGGATTTCCCCGAACGTGACGACGAGAAGTTCGAGGGGGTACACTCCAAATCTTGGAAAGAGTTGGGGACGCTTTGCAACGAATTCGCCGGTATGGCATGAGAAAACGAAAGATCGACGAGGGAGGATGGATCATGAAAGATGAACGAGTGATCACGGCCGAGAGGTTGGAGAAGGAGTTGAAGGAGGCCCAAGAGAAGCTCGAAAAGACCGAGGCGCTGATCCATGCGGTCGAAGAGGAGCTTGAAAAGCCGTGGGAAGAGGAGTATGAAGAGGGGGGCAACTGCTGCGAAGACGATTACGATGGGGATTTGAAATGATCACGATCGCCATCCGTCGATACCATGCCAACCGAAAGCCCAGCGAAATCGTCCAAGAGTGGAGTATCGAAGAGGGGCAGACGCTGCTAGAGGCCCTCCAAGCCATCAAGAGCGACAAAGATCCGACGATGACTTTCAGAAGCGGATGTCGCAGCGGCGTCTGCGGCAGCTGCGCCGTACGGGTCAATGGACGCGAAGAGCTCGCTTGCGTCTACAAACCCAAAGAGGGAGACCTGATCGAACCGCTACGTTTCGCACCGGTGATCAAAGACTTGGTCGTCGATCAAGCCGAGGCGTTCAAAACGCTCTCCCGTGCCCGAGCGTGGCTGGAGCGCTATGACGAAGAGGCGGTCGTCACCCCGGATGAGGAAAAACGCACCACGGTGCAGAGTGACTGTATCCTCTGCCATAGTTGTTATAGTGCGTGTCCGGTCCTGGAAAACGACGGCGCTTTTTTGGGCCCTTTTAGCTTGAGCCGGGATTGGCGATATGTGGCCGATCCAAGAGAGGCGGACGCCAAGAGTAAAATCGATGCGATCCAGACCCAAGGGATTTGGGACTGCACTCTTTGTGGCGAGTGCACCGCCGTTTGCCCTCAAGGCATCGATCCCAAGAACGATATTTTGATGCTTCGTACCAAAAGCACCCAAATGGGCTACATGGATCCCAACATGGGCGATTTCGGTAGCTTCGGATTGGATTTTTGATGTTGCATTTGACACCCGCTCAACTCAAGCCTTTCGAAGGGCTCAGCGATCAACTCATCGAGGAGATCAATCGCGTCGGCCTCATAAGGGCGTACAAAAAAGGGGAGCCGGCGATGGATAGCGACGATACGCTGCGACACTTCTATATCGTCTTGGACGGTCGGATCAAGGTGTATCAGTACAATCCGGCCAACAATAGAGAACAGACCCTCTATCTATTGGGGCCGCACGATATGTTCGACGTGTTGACGGTGCTCGATGGGCGGCGCCACGAAGTGATGACCGAAGCGCTAGACGACGTGAAAGTCCTGGAGCTTCCTATCGAAAAGGTGCGAGAATGGCTCGAGAGCAACCCGGCCTTCAACCGGGCCTTTTTCCCCTATATGGCCCGACAGATGCGTCAAGTCGAGGAACTCGCGACCGATCTATCCCTTTACGACACATCGACGCGGTTGATGAAACTGATCCTGAAAAATCTCGATCTCAAACATCCGGCCAAACATTTGGGACTCCTGCAAAATCTACCCCATGAAGAGATCGCCTCGTTGATCGGAACGGTTCGCCATGTAGTCAATCGTCACCTTCAACAGCTCAAAAAAGAGGGTATTTTAAATATCGAACGCAAGAAATTGGCCGTCAACGACGTTCAGAAATTGCTAGAGAAGGTGGAGGACGAATATTGAATCGAGATCGTATGCAAGAGGACGTAGAGGCTGAAGCGACGTTGAACAAGGAAGCGCTCGACGCCCATCTGCTCGAGGATATCGAGACGGCCGACCACCCCAGCCAGTTCGAGCTGGGCGAGGATTATGCCGTATTGATTCTGCGCCTACCGGAGATGACGGACGAGGGGCTGGCGATCACCTCGTACGCTTTCGTGATCAAAGAGGGGCGCTGTTGGCGTTTCGATAGAAAAAAGGGACGTTTGGAAATGACGGGGTCGCTGGAGAGACTCCACGATTTTCTCGATGCCAAGACCGATCGGCTACTCAGGGAGATACAGCGCTACCATTACGAGATCGAACGACTCGAAGAGAGTCTGTACGACGGTTCGTTGCCGCGGGATTTCATGTCCCGGTGGATCGCCTTCAAAAAGGACGCTTCGCTGATCTATCGTCTGATGTTCCATGCGACACTCGCCTTCGAGCTTTTCATACGCCATCATAGAAAACGTACCGACTTCGAAACCCTCGATTACGCCGATCTTTTCGAGCATATGGGCCGCATCAGAGATTTGGCCAAAGCCGCGATGGAGAAGCTCGACAACCTTTACGATTTCTATCGTGCCAAGGTGGACGAACGGATGAACCGCAACATGTATTGGTTGACGATCATCTCCGCCATTTTCCTGCCATTGACGTTGGTGACGGGATTTTTCGGTATGAATACCGGCGGCCTCCCTTTCACGCAAGATCCTGACGGCACTTGGAAGGTGTTTCTCCTATCGTTGGTGCTCGAAATACTCTTTTTGATCCCCTTTTTCTTGATGAACAGATTGAAAACGAAGAAGTTTCGCCTTCGCAAAAGGTCGTGATCGATCGACGGCTTTTTTTGTCGCACTTTGTACCACAAGTCGCAGAAATATCTTTCTCGTCTCACTACAATTCCGATATGAAAATCCCAAATGGTTTCCTTACAAAGGGCCGAATGCACATCGAATGAAGGAGTGTGACGATGAAAAAAGTATTGATCTCTCTAGCGGCTGCCGCACTGTTGGCCGGCACGAGCCTAAGTGCCGCGACGTCCGAGCAAGTGGGCGCCCAAGCGGTGAAAAAAGCGGAAAAAAGGGCACACGATGATCAGCAGACCGTCGTAAAAGAGGCGGTCGAAGCGGTCGCTTTGACCCAAAAAGTCCTGGCCGACTTGGATAAGAAGAACATCGAAGCGGCCAAAGCGGATCTGGAGAAAGCGATCGGTAAGCTGGAGGTGGTGCTGGCACACAAAAACGCACCCGCTTTGCTACCGATCGACTCCGCGATCACAGCGACGGAGTATGTCGGGGATCTAAAGAGTATTCGCCAGACGTTGGATGCAGTCAAGAAACTGTTGGTCGTGGATAAAGTACAAGAGGCCAGACGTCTATTGGATACCCTCCAGAGCGAAATCGATATCGTGACCGTCAACTTGCCGCTCATCTCCTATCCTCAGGCGCTCAAATTGGCGGCCAAATATCTCAACGAAGGTAAAGTGAAAGAGGCTCAAGATGTCCTGTCGATGGCGCTGGGCACCTTGGTACAGAACGAGATCGTGATACCTTTGCCGCTGCTGAAAGCCCAAGCGTTGATCGAAGCGGCCAGCAAAATCAACAAAAGCGACAAAAAGCAAGCCTTGGAACATCTCGAAGCGGCTCGTATGGAGCTTAAAATCGCCGAAGCGCTGGGATATACCAGTAGTAGCGACACGAGCTACAAAATGCTCGACGAAGCGATCGAAAAGGTCGAAAAAGAGATCAAAGGCCCCAACAAAGCCGAAAAACTTTTCGAAGAGCTGATGAGCAAACTCAAAGAGTTCAAGGAGAAAGCGCTCAAAAGTATCGATACCAAAAAGAGTGAAAAATGATCCATATCGTCGATTGGAAGTTCGACAAGCAGACGCTCAGACGCTACAGTACCCAGACGATCGTCGCGGGCGTGTTGATGGCGCTGCTTGGGGCTGTAGGGATTTTCGTCCCTTCTCTCATGTCGCTTGTCGTGGTGAATTTTTTGGCGTGGCTCTTTCTGTTCAGTGCCATCGTGCAGGGGTACAACACCTATAAAAACTACCGAAAATCGGTAAGTGCCTGGTTGAAGGTAGCACTTTCGCTGATATCGTCGATGCTGCTGCTCTTCTTTCCGGTCGAAGGAGTGGCGGCGGTCGGCATTCTGTTGGCGGCCTATCTGCTACTGGACGCGTTCGGCAGCATAGGTTTCGCATGGGAGTACCGACCCAACAAGGGATGGTGGATGATGCTGATCAACGGTATCCTCTCCATTCTACTCGCCATCATTTTGTTGGCGGGGTGGCCTTTTAGCTCTTTGATTCTGGTGGGGCTTTTCGTAGGGTTCAGTCTCTTTTTCGACGGTATCGCACTGATCGCGCTTGGTGTGGGTGCGAAGAAAATCACGGATGACGAGATCGATCAAGCCAACAAGAAGGAGCGATAGCATGAAAGTCTATGGTGCCTACAAAATCGAGCAGCTTTTCAAAAAAGCGGCAGGCCTACAGCTGGCCAAGAACAAAGTGGCGGCGATCGAAGAGAAGGTCGACCAAAAATTGTACGATCTACTGGTGCGTGCCGAAGAGAATGCCGGGTACAACAACCGGGATGTCGTATGGTTTAGCGATTTACCGTTGACCAAAGCGATGAAAGCGTCGATGCAACGATTCGTCGCTTTGGAGGAAGCGCTCGAGCTTCAGCCGATTCTGGATAACCTGGCCGTTCGTCCACCTTTGAAATACGAGCTGGAGGTAGAATTGGAAAAGCGGTTGCCTGAAATCGTCGGAACCCTGATCTACATCTTGGCCCATATCGTCAAAGCCTTTTCTTCTAACGACAAAACGGTGAGCGAGGAAGCGTTGCACCGAGCGTTCAGTGTACTGGATCTGACGATATAAAAGATAAAAAAAGTTAGAGGAAAAAAATTATCTTAGATTTACCGACGAGTGGTTATCATGTCGTATCTCAACTACCAACCAAAAGGAGGTGTGCAATGAGTATGCCGTTACTTGGAGAAAAATTTCCCTCGATCGAAGTCCAGACCACTCACGGTCCGATGAAGTTTCCCGAAGATTATCGGGGGAAATGGGTCGTGCTATTCAGCCATCCGGCCGACTTTACGCCGGTCTGTACGACGGAGTTCGTTTCGTTTCAAAAGCATAAAGATCGGTTCGACGCACTGGGAGCCGAACTGGTCGGTTTCTCGATCGATCAAGTCTTCAGCCATATCAAATGGGTTGAATGGATCAAAGAGAAACTGGACGTGACGATTACGTTCCCGATCATCGCGGGTACCGATACGCTGGCCGAAAAGATCGGTATGCTTCATCCCGCCAAAGGCACCAATACGGTTCGTGCCGTCTTCGTTATCGATCCTGAAAGCACGGTCCGGACGATCCTTTACTATCCGCAGGAGATCGGTCGCAACATCTCCGAAATCGTCCGAGCCGTCGAAGCCCTTCAAAAAAGCGATGCGGACGGCGTAGCGACACCGGCCAACTGGCCCGAGAACGAACTGATCGGTGACCATGTCATCATCCCGCCGGCCACCGACTGCAAAACGGCCGAAACGCGCGTCAAAGAGTACGATTGTTTCGATTGGTGGTTCTGTCATAAAGAGCGATAAGCTTTAGCGCCCGCTTGGATATAATATCTCCAAAAAGCGGGAGTTAGCATGAAGCGTGTCGTTATCGTCGGAGGCAGCTACGCCGGCCTCCGTGCGCTGGCCCAACTGGCCAAAGAACCTGAGCTTTCCATCACTCTCATCGATAGACATCCCTATCACTTCCTTCAAACCGAAGGTTACGACCTCATCGCCGGACGCATCCCGTTCGATGAGACCATCGTGGGGCTTCGGTCCCTTTGTGCCGGCTTTGGCGAGCGGGTACGGTTCGTACAGGCCGTAGCCGAAGATGTCGATTTCGCAAACCGTCGTCTGATATGCGAAGGGGGCGAACTCTTCGACTACGATTACCTCGTGATCGCCGCCGGTGCCGTGACCCGCTTCTTCGAAAATGTATCCGGTCTGCGCAGCTGCTCCTACGGCGTCAAGAGTCTTCGTGCCGCCTTCAAACTCAAACAGTTTTTCGAAGAGGAGCTTTACAAGCGTCTCGAAAGTGCCGAGGATGCCCAAGCCGATTTCAATATTCTCATCGGCGGTGCGGGACTTTCGGGTGTGGAGATCGCCGCGGAGATGCAAGCCTTTTTCAACCGCTACTATCGCGCCAACGCCCTGGCATGCGGTACTATCAAGATACATTTGGCGGACAAGCATTTTTTGAAAGGTCTGCATCCGACCGTCGTCCGAAAAAGCAAAACGCGGCTGGAGCGCTTGGGAGTGCATCTGCATATCGGGGCCTACATCACCAAAGTGGCACCCAATCGTGCCTACCTGGATAACGAAACGTCGATCCCTTTCGATTTCATGCTCTTTACCGGCGGGATCGTCGCCGCTCCTTTCGTGCAACGCCTCGATCTTCCCAAAAACCGATTGCAGCAGATCGTCGTGGATCGGACGATGCGGCCCGAAGGTATCGACAACGTTTTCGTAGTGGGTGATGCCGCCGCATTGTTCGATCGAGCGGGGCGTCCCGTACCTCCGACGGCTCAAAGTGCCGAAGTGAGCGGCACCATAGCCGGCCGGAACATTGTGCGTCTGCTGCATCATGAAACGCCGCTTGAAGGGGATATCCGACTCAAGGGTCTGGCGATCGCTTTAGGGGGCCGTTACGCCATCGTCGACGTGGGGGCGTTCAGGATCTACGGCTTTCTTGCCTATTTTGGCAAAAAAGTGATCGAAAAGGGCTACAAGTGGCCGCTCAAGTGGCGTGCAAAAAGAGGTTTTGCTACAATCAGCCATTGCAAATCGAAGGAGGTGGACCATGGCCAAAGAGCATAGTTTCGATATCTCGGCCAAAGCGGATATGCAAGAGATCAAAAACGCCATCGCACAAGCACAAAAGGAGGCGGACAATCGCTACGATTTCAAAGGGCTCGTCAAATCGATCGAACTCAACGAAAAAGCCAAGACGATCACCGTCACAAGCTCCAGCGACAACAAATTGGATGCCTTGATCGATATCCTGATCGGCAAGATCATCAAGCGGGGGCTCGATCCCAAAGTCCTCAAGGAGAGAAGCCGGGAGGATGCCAGCGGCGGGACGAGGCGCGCGGTTTTTACGATCAACGACGCGATCTCCAAAGAGGATGCCAAACGTATCGTCAAAGCGATCAAAGACCTGAAGCTCAAAGTTCAAGCTTCGATCCAGGGTGAAGAGGTGCGCGTCAGCGGTAAAAGCCTCGACGATCTCCAAGCCGTCATCGCCCATCTTAAGCGACAAGATTTCGATTTTCCGATGACCTTCGGCAACTATCGGTAGTGCGTATGATCGATGTGAACAAGGATGAGTGGACCCAAGAGGAGTACCTGCGGGCCAAAAAAGAGTGGGAGCCCCAGGGGCGTCGAGTGGTACTCGTCGATACGATCGCACGTGCGATCGAGGGGGCCGATACGGTGCTTTACAACCCTTACGAATTGGCAAAGTATCCACCAGGGAGTATCTTGGTCTTTTACTGCGATACGGGCAAAGAGACCAAAGAGCGTCTGGAAGAATTCCGCAAAAAGTTCCCCGACAAAGTCTGTATTTCACTCCGGGGCGGGCGGGGCTATTGGCGTAAGACGCTGAGGGTTTGAACGTTCATGAAGGATGGTGGATGAAAGAGATTTGCGAACGCTTTATCGCATTGATCGAAGCGGGCGAATATTACGAAGCCCATGAAGTGATGGAAGATATTTGGTATCCCCGGCGTTTCGAGGATGACGACGAAGTACGGCTCATCAAAGGTTTCATCAACGCATCGGTGGCTTTCGAATTGGTGAAAAAGGGGCGAATGGCGCCGGCGGA
>CAZORY010000029.1:0-14784 GCA_964582435.1 uncultured Campylobacterales bacterium | reverse complement strand
CTACCGAGAGTTTCGTGCCAGGACCGATTACATCGAAAAAGCCTACCAAAAAGTCTTTTTGAACAAACAGTTGCGTTACAAAGAGTTGCGGGCCAAACTGGAACTCAACAAAGCCCAGATCGCGAAACTCAACGAAAACGCCGCCGTTCGAGAGCAGGAGATCAAAGAAAAAAGCAAGAAACTAGCGCAACTCGATCCCGAAAGCGAAGAGTATATCTATCTATTCAACGAAATCAAGATTCTCAAACGCACGATGGTGGACGCCATCCACGAAGTGGCCAAACTGACCGAAGAGAACCGCCTCTACGTCAGCCAACTGGACAACTTCTACAAAACGCATTACGATCGTTTCAAAAAGATGTTCGGAGAGTTCGTCGCCACGCATGACGCGATGCTCCGCAAAATCCAAGATGTCCTTGCCTATCGCTTCGATGCCCTGATGTGGAAAAAGGCCAACCGCTCCAAACCGATCCAGAACTTTTTCGCGAAAGCGGGCATCACCGACGAATTCAGTGCGATCACCTATCTGAAATACTATCTCAAAACGCTGGACACCTCCAAACTCAATCAGCAAAATCAAGAGCTCATGGAGCTGTTGCACTATCTAGAGCAGCAAGCGAAAATCCGCATCGTCTGTATCGACGACGATACGGAGTTCCTCACCCTTGCCAAGGAGGCGTTCGGGGAGATCGACCGCGATATCAAAGTCACGCTCAGCACCCGTCCGGAAACGGTACTCGCCGATTTGAAGAACATTCGTCCCAACGTGCTCGTCATCAATCCCGATATGCGCGGGGTGGATCTCGAGGCGGTACTCTCTTTCGCCAAAAAACAGGTCCCCGATCTGGAGACCGCTTTTTTCGCCAAAAAGATCAACCGAGAACTACTGATGCGAGCCAAACGGCACAATATCGCCGCCATCATTCCCAAAACCCTCCATCGCGGAGAGCTCGTGGAACAGTTCCGACAATATCTCGACTAAAGGCTTTGCATGTTCACAGGACTCATTCGAGAAATGGCCGAAGTGGTAGCCTACGAACGCAATATCTTGACGCTCAAGGCCGCCTACCGTCCCGCCATCGGCGACTCCATCGCCGTCAATGGCGCCTGTCTCACCGTCGTCGCCGTGGGCGAAGGGACGTTCAGTGTCGAGCTGGCCGACGAAACGCGTGCCGTCATCGCGCTGGAAAACCTCAAAGGCCGTGTCCATATCGAACCGGCCATGCGCATGGGGGATCGCTTCGAGGGGCATATCGTGCAAGGACATATCGACTGCATCGGTGTCGTCACCGCCATCCACCAACGAACCAACGGGACCGATTTTTTCATCGAAATCCCCGCCGAATATCTTCAATACGTCATCCCTAAAGGCTCCGTCACGATCGACGGCGTCAGCCTCACCGTAAACGACGTGGACGAAGAGAAATTTCGCCTCACCATCATCCCCCACACCCTCAAAGAGACTCTCTTCGGCGAATACCGTGTCGGCCGAAGAGTCAATGTGGAGACCGATCTGTTCGCCCGTTATGTCGCCAACATTCTCGACAAACGGGCGCTGGCCCGACGAAAAGGGTGGGAAAAGGTCGAACATCTCCAAGCCCTTTATTAAGGCAAGGGTTGGGAATTTCGATGAAGGAGTATCATGCGACTTTTCCTCGGTAGTTTCGCGACCGTCGAATTCTACGACGAGATCCAACGGGACATGGCACCCTATTTCGACGCCAAATGGGTGGCCCCGAAAAATCTCCATCTGACATGGTTCTTTTTGGGCGAAACACCCGACGCCGCGCCCGTTATCGACCGTCTTCGCCCCCTTCGATCGATTCCGCGTCAACCCCTATCGATCCAAGGCATAGGAACCTTCGGCCAGCCGCATCCAAAAGTCTTCTATCTCAAGACCGCCTCCATCGTGGCGATGTCGCTCCATGAAAAGATCGCCGAATGGTTGGGCCAAGAGCCCGATCTTCCTTTTCGACCTCACATTACCTTGGCACGGATCAAACACTATCGTTCCAACAGATGGCGACATCTGGAACGGCCATGGATGAGTGAGCCCCTGGGGTTCGTCGAGCCCGAAATCTATCTGATAGAGAGCCGCCTCACGGCCGCCGGCCCCGTCTATCTACCGATCGAGGTCTTTTGATGCAACGTATGAATCTTTTCGTATCGCCGATCCCCTCCGAAGGGGAATCCTTCGAAACCCTACTCCGCAACGACCACCTACGTATCGAAGCGATCGTCAGTAGCGACACACCGGAACCGATATGCTACGACCAGCCTCACGACGAAGCGGTACTGCTTTTGGAAGGTGATGCAATGTTATGGATAGATGGTAGGGAAATAGCGCTGAAAAAAGGGGATTTTCTATTGATTCCCGCCCATACGCCCCACAAAGTCCTGCATACCGCTCCGGGGACCCGGTGGTTGGCGATCCATGCGAAAGAGCCGCTATGTTGACCCCCAAAGCCGCCGCATTGAAATACGAAGCCCACAAAAACGACGCGCCTCGAATTCTCGCTTCCGGCAAAGGTGAAATCGCTCTCAAAATCATCGAAAAAGCCAAAGCGTTCGATATTCCTCTCTTTCAAAACGAAGCGCTCGCCGACGCCCTCATCCGTCAGGAGGTCGGCTCACAAATCGACCCTCGACTCTTTCAAGCCGTCGCGGAAGTTTTCGTATGGCTCATGACCAGCGAAGAGAGCGCGGAAATGTCCGGACACCGATGAGACCATCGATTCGTTTTCTCATCCGCATCCGGCGCTATCGCACTCTTTGAATTTTTCGACCCGATAGGTGAAGATTTGAGGATGGTATACGAGGCAGTTTTGCGGGAGGCCCGCTTTGAGGCAAAGATGGGCGAAAAAGAGATCGAAATCGTTCAACTCTTCCCAAACTTGCGGCAAAAAGGTCGCTTGCCGACCATCCAGTTGCAAGATGACCCCATCTTCGCCCGGCGTGATTTTGTGGCGTAGATCCTCCACGTCCGTGTATGCCAACGGTTGCGGGACCGTAAGAAGAGAGACCTCGATCGCCACTTTTTCGAACTCCTCCGGAGTGAGTCTGGAAAATCTTGGATCCCCGAACGCCGCGGCTCTGGCGTTTTCGACCAGATCGTCGATGAGCCTACGATGAGGGACGATCGAACCGATACAACCCCGCAAATTTCCGTCGATCGTCAACGTCACGAACGTCGCCTGCTCTTTTGCCAACTCGGGATACTGCGCGACGAGACCCTCTTTGTCCACCTCAGGCGCCAATCCGAACGCCGAAGCGATCGCTTGTCGAGCGATTTGTAACAGCAATTCTCCATTCATCGCTAATCCTTAATGTTATTTTAAATATTATACCATATCGAATCGCGAAGATGGCCGGCATTACCGGTCGTACAAAGGTGCGGCGTGGGGATTACGCTCTTTTTTCAGGGTCATATCGATCGGCTCGAGAGGCAGATCGTCACGGGGCGAGGCGATCGTCCCGCGACGAACGTCGCTATAAGGGGGAAGATAGAGATAGAGGCCGTTGGCCGCCATACCCATTCTTACCGGCGTAGCGGACGAATAGGTGGTGACGATAGCGTCTTCGCCTAGATGAGCGGTCAGATCGGCGAAATATTCGTAGGTCCAAAGGGATGGGTTTTTTTTAGGGCTGAAAGCGTCCTGGTAGACGATATCGAACCGTTCCTCCGTCTCGCGGAGATAGTCTCGTGCATCGGAGAAAATCACTCGAATCGATACCTTCTCGTCGTCGTATCGTCCATCCGTTGCGACTTTTTCGATCACCTCCTTGAACGGAGCCAATGCCTCCGGGTAAGGAAAATCGACCAGCGACCGCACCAATTCCTCATCCATTTCGGGAGAATGGACGATGAGCCTTCGATCGATTCCTCGCGTCTGCAGATACCAGAGCGTCGTTAGCGTATTGTATCCGAGCCCGAAACATATATCCAAAATCCGAATCGTCTCTTTTTCGGGATCGACAAGGGAAAAGGCGGGCGCGACATGCTTTTTGAGCGATTCTTGAAATGCGCCGTCTCGTGTGGAGTGATAACACTCGTCGAAGCGTGCGGAACGGGCCGTCCATGTCCCATCTTCCGTCTTGACCAACTCCATCACGCAGCCCTCACTTTCCATGCATCATAGGCCTAAAAACTCGCTTCGTGCAACTCTTTGAACTTGAAACCCTCCATCACTTCGTCGATATCGGCCCCCTCTCTGGCCACCAAGACGAAGATATTCTCCTCCATGAACGGCCAGATCGGTTCTCCCTGTTTCGCGACGATGGCATAGTCGATAAAATCGTCGATCTCTTCGTGACTCTCGTAAAACTCCACCTTTCGCATCTGCCCCTCTTCGAAGTGCACGAGCCCCCATGTTTTCGCCTCTTCCATCGGTACGAGCCGAGCCTTTTCGGTATTGGCGACGGACAACGGCATCACGATCAGCATGTCGCGCCCTTCAACTTTTCTGGATCGAGGGCCAGCTCTTCGTTGTGCATGATGCCGATCCCCCGATCCAGGACACTTCGAGCGATCGCTTTGGCCTCATCCAGAGAGTGCATTTTGCAACTTCCGCATTGGTAGATGTTGAGTTCGGGGATATCGGCCATACTTTCGACGGCCAACACATCCCGCATCGACGCTTCCCACGCTCTGGCGACCCGCGCCTCCTCGGGCGAACCGATGACGCTCATGTAAAAGCCCGTCCGACATCCCATCGGCGAAATATCGATGATCTCCACGTCGTCACCGTTGAGATGCTCACGCATGAAACCGGCGAAGAGATGCTCCAAGGTATGGATACCCTTTTCCGTCATCATCTCTTGGTTGGGTTTGCAAAATCTTAGATCGAACACGGTGATCGAATCCCCACAAGGAGTCTTCATCGTTTTGGCTTTGCGCACGGCTGGGGCCGGCATGATCGTATGATCGACGGTAAAACTTTCGAGCAATGGCATCGTAGAACCTTTTTTTTGTTTCTACTATACTCTAAAATGGATTAGTGGAAGGTTGAAAGAGAAGAGTTAAAAAGAGGATTTCCGAAAGCCGAAAGGCTTCCGGAAATGATGCGTCAGACGCTCGCTTCTTCGCGCCGTTGCAGATACTCCCAGCGTTCGTCCACCATCTTCTGCCACTCGTCGATCAGGTATTCGTACTGCGGTTTGAAGAGATGTTTGAAACGCCCTTGGGCCCCCAAATAGTCACGGACCGGTATTTTGTTTTTGGGTCGATAGGTGATCGTCAGTTTCGTACCGTTTTCGATCTCGTAGAGGGGAAAGACCAGTGAATCGGTCGCCAAGTCGGAAATGGCGATCGTATCGTCGGGGGCGAATTTCCACTCGGTCGTACAGGCACTCATCGCGTTGATGAAGACAGGCCCTTCGGTCGCGAAGCCTTTTTGGATCTTTTTGACCATATCTTTCCACTTGTTCGGTGCCACTTGCGCGACATAGGGCGCACCGTGGGCAGCCATGATGCCGACGATATCTTTTTTCATCATCTTTTCGCCGTAGCTGACACGGCCTGCCGGCGATGTCGTCGTACTGGCACCGATCGGCGTCGAGGAGCTACGCTGGCCACCGGTGTTGGCGTAGACTTCGTTGTCCAGACAGACATACATCATATCGTGCCCACGCTCGAAACAGCCGGAGATCCACTGAAAACCGATGTCGTAGGTCGCCCCGTCGCCGCCGAAGGCCACGAATTTGGGGCTTTTCCCTTCGCAAGATTTGGGAAGCGTTCCTTTACGCTTTCTCGCCTTGTACATCGCTTCGGCACCGGCGATTGCGGTGGAACCGTTTTCGAAACCGATATGAATCCAGCTATTGTCCCACGACGTGTAGGGATAGACCGCCGTACAGACTTCCAGACAACCCGTCGATGCTGACAAGATCAGCGGATCGTTGGTGGCGTTGAGAATTTCCCGCACGATGATCGAGTGGGCACAACCAGGACACAGGAGATTGGCACCTTCGAAACGGTCGGCGGAGGTAGAAAACTCTTTTAGGTTTTTGATCTTTTTGATTTCACTCATACTGCACTCCTCTTAATAAAACGACAGTTTCGGCCCACGAAGTCCGATGAATTGCTGCAGCGGGGTCGTCGGTTTACCCGCTTGGGCATTGGCTACCAACTCTTTGTAAATCTCTTCGGCGTGCTCGGTCGTGAAGTCACGACCGCCGAGTCCGTAGATGTAGTTGGTGATGACCGGATGGTTATCGCTTTGGTACATCGAAGCGGCCACTTCGTTGTAAAGCATACCCATCGCTCCGTTGGGACTGCTACGATCCAAACACGCGACCGCTTTGACGCCACTGAGCGCTTCCATGATCTGCTCGTGCGGCCACGGTCGGAACAGTCGGGGAGACACCACACCCGCTTTGATCCCTTGTTCTCGGAGTTTACCGGCTACGTATTCGGCGGTGTCGACGGTGGTCCCCAAAGCTACGATCGCCACTTCGGCATCGTCCATATGGTAGGTCTCGACGATGTTGTATCGACGACCAGTCTTCTTCTCGAAAGCGTCGAAAACCTCTTCGACCTTTCCGAAAACTTTGGTCATCAGATCGTGATGTTGACGAGCTTTGTGTTCGAAGTGCCAATCCTCTTCGGTCTGGACACCGTAAGTGACCGGTTTGGCCAGATCGAGCATCGCGTTGACCATCGGATATTCACCGATGAATGCGTACGCTTCGTCATCGCTGAGAGGACGGACGTTTTCCGCGGTGTGGGAAGTGATGAATCCATCCTGATGACTCATGACCGGCAGACGAATTTCGGGGTCTTCACCGATTCTGAAAGCCATCAACGTCAAGTCGTAGGCCTCTTGGGCGTTGAAAGCGTCCAGTTGAATCCATCCACTGTCACGGCCTAGATACATATCCGAATGGTCGCCGTTGACGTTCAAAGGTGCCGCCAAGGCACGATTGACGACGACCAAAACGATCGGCAACCGCATACCGCTGGCTTGATAGAGCACTTCCGTCATCAGCGCGAACCCTTGAGAACTCGTCGCGGTGGCGACCCGGCCGCCGGCCGCTGCCGCACCCACACAACCGCTCATCGCCGCATGCTCGCTCTCGACCATGACGAATTCTCCGTCGATATAGCCGTTGGCCAAGAAAGAGCCGTAGTTTTGTACCACCGGCGTGGAGGGTGTGATCGGATAGGCTGCGACGACGTCGATCTGCGCTTGGCGCAAAGCTTGGCTCGCCGCCATGTTGCCGTCCCAAACCTCTATTTCGTTAAGTTCCATTTTTTCAGCCATAAATTCTTCTCCTTACTCTTTCTCGGGCCACTTGGCCAGAGCTTCTTCGTTGGGAATTCGCTCTTCGAACATCAGCAACGACTTGGGGTTGGTCGGGCAGACTTCGACACAGATGCCGCACCCTTTGCAGTGATCGTAATCGACGCCGATCATCTTCTTGTCCCGAGAGATGATCGAAACGTCGGGACAGTAGATCCAACAAAACTGACAATCGATACAAAGGTCTCTGTTGTAGACCGGTTTGAGGACTCGCCAGTCCCCCACGTACGCTTCATGAGAGTTCGTTTCGGCATAAGGACGCTCTTCGGGAAGCACTTCCGCCGCATCTTTTTCCATCTCTTTGTCGAACGAAAAGAGGATCGCTCCAGGGAGCAGTTCGTCCCATCCAAGATATTTCATCGTCTCTCCCTTACTTCACTGAATTGTAGGCACGCTCGATCGCCATCATGTTGGCGTCGATGATTTTTTGCGGGAATTTACTGAGGACACTCTTCATCGCATCGAGGAAGTAGTCGAGCTCGAACATACCCGATACCTTCATCAAAGCACCCAGCATCGGTGTGTTGGGAATCGCCCGACCGATCGTATCGAGGGAAATCTGCATACAATCGACGACATACACCTCTTTGCCTTCGAGCTTGGGCTGGCTTTCGATCAGCTCCTCTTTGCTCATATGGGTCGTGATGATGTATTTGGTGGTTTCCTTCTCGTGCGCGGTGATATCCGCCGTATAGGTGAGCGCCGGGTCGATGACCAAAACGTAATCGGGATGCATGAACTTCTGGTGGTTCAAAATCGGTTCTTCGTCGATTCGATTGTAAGCGGTCATGGCCGCTCCCCGTTTCGCCGAACCGTAGAAGGCGAACGCCTGGACGAATTTTCCGGTACGCGCGACGACGTCGCCAAGCCCTTTGGCGCCCGTAACCGCACCCTGCCCTGCACGCGAGTGCCAGCGAATTTCCAACATAGATTTCTCCCTTTCAAACGCCTTCACTGCGAGGGTGAGGCGCCATGGTTTTCCACTAAGGTACGCTTATTGTAGTCAAGGCGCTCTTAAAGCAAGCTTTCGATCTCCTCCTTCGAGGCCAGCCAAGTAACCGCCGCCAGTGCGGTCGGAAAAACCCTTTCACATCCCCTTCTCAACTCTCTTTCATCGGCATAGCCACAACAGACGCCGCACGGTTCGATACCGGCTGCGAACGCCGCTTCGATATCCATCGGGGTATCTCCGATCATCCACGCTCTGTCGCCTTCGGCATCCATGAGCCTCAAGGCTTTGAGGACCGGTTCGGGATGGGGTTTGTGGCGTATCACGTCTTCGCTGCCTATCAACACTTCGAAATAGGGCATCAATCCCAAATGTTCCAGAAGTTCGACGGCGTAGCGGCCGGTCTTGGTCGTCACCACCCCGAGCCTGGCGAAACTCGATGCAAGCTCGACCGCTTCACGGGCACCGGGCAACAGATGGGTCTTTTCTCGACTGATGCGTCGGTAGTGGGCTTTGTAAGCTGCCACGTACTCGTCGATTTGCGTTTCGTGCACGCCCAACTTCGAAAACATGACCGACAACGGCTCTCCGATCATCGCGGTGATCGCTCCAGGCTCGGGCACGGTGGTTTCGAAACGCTCGAAGGCTTGGGCGAAACTCTCCAAAATCGCCTCCGTCGAGTCGATGAGCGTGCCATCCAAGTCGAAAAGAATCACCGTCTCCTTCTTCATCGTCTCCCGCTTTTTCGTGTGTCGTCGACTCGTCGCCCTCATGGTTTGATCCAATCGATCTGGTTGTGCATGATACCGATGACAGAAGGCTCGATCGGATGGATCGCTCGATTGACGACGGTGATGGTATCGGGAATGTAGAGAAAGATATACGGGTGGTCCTTCACGATCTCGACGAACATTTTTCGGTAGAGTCGCCCCACTTTCGCCATATCGGTCGTGCGTTCCGCCTCCTCGATGAGTCGATCCACTTCAAGATTGTGGTAGCCGACCAGATTGAATCCGCCGATCTTGTCGGAATCGGAGTGCCACAAAGCGTAAGCGTCTGGAATGAGCCCCAGGCTCCATCCCAGCAAGATCGCATCGAAACGTCGAGGGGTGACGACGGTGTTCAAAAAGGCTTGCCACTCCATCACCCGGATTTTCACTTTCACCCCGACTTGGGCCAACTGATACTGGATGATCTGCGCGGCATACAGACGGGTGGTATTGTTGGCGTTGGTGGAGATCGTGAAGGTGAGTGGATGACGGGCGTCGTACCCGGCCGCCGCTAGAAGCGCTTTGGCTCGGTCCGGATCGTAACGCGTTTCGAGAGGCTTTCGGGGATAGGCGAAGGTACCGGGCATGAATGGACCGTGACAGACCTTGCCGTGGGAAAAGAAGAGGATGTCGATCAGTGCCTTTTTGTCGATGGCCAGGTCGATCGCTTCCCGCACCCTGGGATCTTGAAAGATTTTACGCTTGAGGTTGAACCCCAAATAGGTATAGCCATGTCCTGGCAGCGTGACGATGCGATAATATCTTTTAAAATCCTCGTCGATCTGTTTTTCGACCTGCAAAGGGGTCAAACTGCCCACATCGAGCTTATGGGCTTTCAACATCAAAAATTGAGTGGTCGGGTCGGGCATGAAGTGGTAATGGATACGTTCGATGTTCGGAGGATGTTCGAAATATTTCTCGTACGCATGCAAGATCGCGTCCCCCGAGGTCGAGAGACTCTCCAGTCGGTAGGGTCCGGTGCCCACCGGCTTGCGATTGAGTACACTGGTCATCGGATCGTCGACACTCTTCCACAAATGTTCGGGCAAGATACCCATCATCCAGATCGAAAGCGCTTTGTAGTAAGGCTCTTTGTAAACGACACGCACCGTCCACGCATCGAGCGCCTTCACATCCAAGACGTATCGAAAATCACTGGTATATGGGGAAAATAGTTTCGGCGATCGAAGCAGACGATAAGTGAAGGCCACGTCCGTGGCGGTGAAAGGTTCGCCATCGTGCCACGTCACCCCGCGTCTTAGATGGAAGATCAACTCCGTAGGAGAGCGCAACTCCCAAGATTCGGCCAGATCGCCGACGATTCGCCCATCTTTGTCGAATTTGACGAGTCCGTTGAAAATCCATCCCGTGATTTCTCCGCTGGCACTGTCGGTTGCGAGCAATGGATTGATGCGACTCGGATTGGCGCCCAACGACAGATGGAGGGTCGAGGAGAAAAGTAGAAAAGGGATGAGCAACAGAAAAATAGGTCGCATCAGTGCCGATAAGCGACCAACGGTTTTCCCTGGGCCCGCCAGTTGAGAATTCCGCCTTTGAGTTCGTAGACACGATAACCCAACGTGCCGGCAAGATAGTTGCCTAGCGTTTTCGTCCTACTTGCAGAACGGCAAACGAGAATGAAGGGTTTGGATCGATCGATACCTAGTCGCTGGATGCGTTGTAGAAAATCTTTCAAATCGTAACGTCCATCGGTATGGAAAAAAGTGATCGGATGGCTATCTGGGATAATGCCGGTCTCTCGCCACTCCGAGGCGGTACGTATATCGATGACGGGGATCCCTCTCTTTTGCATTGCGAGCAGTTGGTCGGGATCGACGTCTTTGAGATCGGTACCCCAAAGAAGTGTCGCGAACGACAGCGCAAGAAGGAATAGAATCTTTTTCATGAGCATCTCTCCCCGGGGCGAACCCCGGAAAAGATTAACGTTTGGAGAATTGGGGGCTTCGGCGTGCTTTGTGTTTGCCGTATTTTTTTCGTTCGACGACGCGACTGTCGCGGGTCAGCAAACCGTGAGGCTTCAGAATTTTTCTGAATGTTTCGTCGTAAGCGACGAGGGCTTTGGAGATACCGTGCTTCAACGCGTCGGCTTGAGCCGAATAGCCGCCTCCGAGGGTTTGCGCGACGATATCGACACTTGTCTCCTGCTTGGTGAGCAGAAGGGGCTGCATCACTTTGCGTTTGATCGCTTCATGACCTCCCAGCCACTCGTCAAGACCCATACCGTTGATCGTCATTTTGCCGCTACCGGGTTTGAGCCAGACTTTCGCGACGGAACTTTTTCGTTTGCCGGTTGCATAGACTTTTGCCATCTTACTTTTCCTTTGCGTTGACTTGTGCGGTGTGAGGATGCTCGCTGCCGGCATAAACGCGGAGTTTTTTGAGCATTTGACGTCCGAGCTTGGTTTTGGGCAGCATACCGCGCGTAGCTAGTTTGAAGAGTTTTTCAGGGTTTTTCTCGACCAGTTCACCCAACTTCTCACTTTTGACGCTGCCAAAATAGCCGCTGTGACGATGGTACTTTTTGTCTTCGAGTTTGTTGCCGCCCGTAAATTTCACTTTGGAGGCGTTGATGACGATGACATGATCGCCGCAATCGACATGAGGGGTGAAATAGGGTTTGTGCTTGCCTCTGAGGTAGGTGGCGATCTCCGTTACCAGACGACCGAAGGTTTTTCCTTCCGCATCGAGTACGATCCAGTCGCGCTCCACCTGGGCGCTGTTGACCATCTTTGTCATTTTCATGGCAGATTGACCTTTAAAAAGATTTGAACGTTGGGATTGTAGGGTAATAATACTTATTTACAGCTTAATTTAAGCATTTTATAAGTTTCAAGAGGGGTTGGCGAGGATCGATTTGTCGCGAATTTAAATATCTGGGTACAGGAGGGACGAAGCGGACGACCGACGATTTAGCGTCGGACGAACGTTTTGTAGGTTTTGTATCCGGTATCTTTGTCGACGGTCACTTTGACGTCGATATTCCATCGCCCCTCTTTTTCGATCTTGAAAGGCTCACTGACGTATCTACCGTTCGTGAAGTGAAAATGGGTCAAACGTTTCTCTCCGACATGGGTCGTAGGCCTAGAGACGATCGCCGTGATGTTCGCGTCGGAGACGGCATGACCCTCTTTGTCGGTAACAGCCACTTCGATACGATTCTCTCCGATTTTCAAACGATTGGAAGAGAGATCGACGCGATACTTTTTTTCGAATGCTTTCTGGGCGGCGACGATTTCGTTGTAGTTTTCATCCACTTCCTGGTAGGAGCGCATAAAGCTACGATCGAGTTGCACGGGATTGCTGACGGCCACTTTGATCGTCCAGATACCTAAGACGACCACCGTAAGAATCATCCCTACGATCGCGTACGGCCAATAGTTTCTCTCATTCTTAGTTTCCTTCGACACGCCTCTTCCTCTTGTGATAGAAATATCGCAAAATCGCGAAGGCAAGTATCGCATAAAAGATCAATCGAATGATTTGGAAAGTGATTTTACTTTCACTACCTACGGCATTCGTAAGCTTGACGCCTTTACTTTCAGCGACCTGTTCGACGATATCGGCATATCCGTTGAAAACGGCCACCTCTTTTTTCATCGCTTCGTCTTTGCCGAAGCCCGGTCCCATGATCGGCCGAATCGTGCCGCGCCACGGGAGTGGGCTCAAAATTTGATCGATGTCCACCAATTGCTTGGCATCCGGGGAGGCGAATATATTGACGGCAGGCGGATGCAAAGAGAAGTAGAGCAACAGATAGGTCGGATACTCGCGCTTGATCTTTTCGATGAACATCACGGGTTTGGATCGATTCAAATCTTCGGCGATAGCGACGAAAACGGGAATTTTCGTTTTGAGGTAGAGTTCACGGCCCATCGCTTCGATCTTCTCGACCTCTTTGGATGGCATGACGCCGGGATTGTTGAGAACGAATTGAGGTTCGGCTTGCAAAAGGAGAGGGGAAAAAAAGAGGGCCAAAACGAAAAAAGGGCCAATGGCCCTTTGGAAAAACGCTGTCATAAGCAGCGAATCAGCCGACGTAAGCGTGGTGCATCGTCGTCACGGCCCAAAGTGTGAAGGCCGCTAGAATCACCATACCCCAACCAAGCACTTTATCCATAATTTGAATCATACGAGGCTCCTTATTGTTCGAACTGATATTTATGTTTGACGTCACCGCCCACAGGTTTTCCGTGGACTACGATATGGCTTTCATTGGCCAAATGGGGTCCGATTCTCTGAATACTCAGAGGATCTTTGATTTCGTAGGACTGTTGAGCCGTCTCTTGCTGAGTGACGATCGCTGCCGTCGTCAAACCCGCCAAGATAGATAGCAACAGAACCGTCGCGATCAGCATACCGGTGATGCCGTGGATTCCGAATGCACTGCCTTGATTTTCCATGACTTTACTCCTTATTCACCGTGTGAAAGACTGAGGATATAGGTGCCCACAGCTTTTTCTTGGATCGGTGTCAATCGGCCTTTGAAGCTTACCATCGTTCCGATGAAACCTTTTTTGCCGTGATCGAGGACCATTTTGACGAAATCGGGGGTACCGTATTTCGAAATATCAGGTGCCATACCGCCCATGCCTTTGCCGTCAGGTCCATGACATCCGGCACACGTCGCGAACTCGGCCGGCTGATCGCCTTTCATACCGCCTGCGACATAAGCGGCCACTTTTTCGGCTGCATCGCCGCTTAGCAGACCGGCGGGCATTTCACCCATCGGGAATCCAAGGCCTTTGGATCCGTTTTTGATCGTCTCGAGGACTCCCTCTTTGCTACCCCAAACGGTCAAATCGGCCGCTTTACCGCCCATACCGTCACCGGCGATACCGTGACAAGGCGCACACTGGACCAGGAAAACGCCCTCGCCCATCGCTTTGAGCGTATCTTTGTCGGCATTGGCCCATTTGCTTTCGAACTGTTGCGTATACTCTTTGACCTCTTCGTTGTACTGTCCGATTTGTGAAAAGGCATCGACCGGATATCCGACCGTCCAGTACCACAATGCCCAGATCATCGTACCAAGGAATGTATAAGCCCATCCTGAGGGCAACTCGTTTTTGTATTCACCGATACCATCCCAATTCTCTTCCGCAAGCTCACCCGTCGACCGGTCGGTTTTCATCTGCTTGATGTATTTACCGGCGACGAATACCGTCAGAGCGAGAATGACGACCGCGGCAGCCAGTGCGAACTGGTTGACGTAGTCTTGGAATATGTTGGTATTGTTCATGACTGCTCCTTCTTCTCTTTCGACTCTTCACTTCTCATGTCGTGATGCTCGATCGGCGCCGAATCGATTTCGTCGTCCAGCGCCAATTTGCCATACTTTTCGTAATCTCGCGTCCCTTTTTTCTCGGCACGGTAGAGATGTAGAATGTAGGCATACAAGACAACGGTCAAAAAGACCGTCATAATAATGTATCCGTACGCCTGCCACTCTCTAATCTGCTCCAATGCCTATCCTTAGTGAAGACTGTTCAGATAGGCGATCAGTGCGACGATTTCAGGAATCTCACCGCGAGCGACCGCATCTTTGACATCTTGGTTTTTCATGTCGGCCGCGATTTTCTTGGCATCTTCAAGGGCCTGTTTTTTCGCCTCTTCCCAACTACCGAGTTTGGTAAATCCCGGTTTGTCGTAAGGAACGTTGAAGATTTTTTTGACCGTCAGAGCTTCCGCGTACGCCGTCTCCAGATCCGCATTTTGGTGGAACATATGCTTATAAGAAGGCATG
>CAZORY010000028.1:0-14850 GCA_964582435.1 uncultured Campylobacterales bacterium | reverse complement strand
CCATCAGGTCCAGGCTCTGGTGGACGAGGCAGGGTTGGCTTTTTGGGTCAAGGATCGGGTATGCGAAGGGGATGAGATGGAGATCCTCTCGCCCCGACCGCTCGAGGGAGCGGTGGCCAACGAAAGGGGCGAAATCTTCCAAAAAAGCGACGGGAAGTGGTGGCTGCGGATGCGGCGATTGGAAACCCCCCAAGGCAAACGTTACGAATGTATCCATAGCGGCAACACCAATCCGATTCTGTTGCCCGCGCCTTTGCCTCCCTTCACTTTCTTGCGCAAACCGCTGGTGGCGCAAGTGGAAGAGCAGGTCACGGAGTCGATATGAACATTTCTCATTCCAACCACAAGGAGTACCCATGCGATTCGTTTCGATCATCATAGGCAGCAAAAGCGACTACGACGTGATGAAAGAGTGTGCCAAGACCTTGGAGAAGTTCGGTGTACCTTACGAACTGATCATCTCTTCGGCACACCGAAGTCCGGAGAGGACCAAAAGCTACATCAAAGACGCCGAAGAGAGGGGTGCGGTGGTCTTCATCGCCGCGGCTGGTATGGCCGCACATCTGGCGGGTGCCGTGGCGGCGACGACGATCAAACCGGTGATCGGCGTACCGATGAGTTCGTCGGACCTCAGGGGCGAGGATGCCCTGCTAAGTACCGTCATGATGCCGGCAGGTATGCCCGTGGCCACATTGGCGATCGGCAAGGCAGGGGCCATCAACAGCGCCTATCTGGCGATGCAGATCCTTGCTATCGACGACGACGAACTGCGGGTCAAATTGACCGAAGATCGTCTCGCCAAGGCGAAAAAAGTCGAGACCGATTCGGCGGAGATCGAAGTTCTAATCGCCCAGTGACGGCCCAATGCAAGGATTGATACGATGAAAACTTGGCTCAACATTCGTGCCTACGCCAAATTGACGGGCAAAGATTTTGACGAAGTATTGACGATGGTGGACGATGGCCAAGTGGTCAGCAAGGAAGAGGAGGGTGAAATCTACATCGAAACCGATTCCGAAGATCAGTTGCCTGCCCGCCCCCGAAGCGACGAAGTGCTCAAAGTGGATCTGGAGACGGGTGATGGCTTGCAATTCGTCGAAAAGACGATCGGCACGATCCTCTCGATGCACGAGAAAGTGGTCGACGCGAAGGAGGAGACTCTCGAAGCGCTCAAGAACGAAAACCAGTTTCTCAAAGAGGCATTGATGTCGATGCAAGAGCTCTACGACGAAGACCGTAAGACGATCGAAACGCTCACCAACGAGCTCAACGCGACGCGGGAGGAGTTGGAGTTCGTCAAGCGCAAATACAAGCTGATGTGGGGCAAGGTGGTCGAAACCCACGCCAAGACGAACGGATGAAGCTGACGCCGACTTGCGTGACCTGCCTCTTTTCCCAAGCGTTGAGGGTTTGTCGCGAGCTACGGGTGGACGATAAGACGACCAAGGAGGTACTCGACAGGGTCGCTTGCAGCGTACCCGAGTGGCGCTTCGACCAAACGCCGCCTCAAGTGGCCGCCGATCTCTATCCAATGATCGGCGAAATCTTGGGAAGAGAGGATATATACGCCGATTTCAAACGAGAGGCGACCCGACGGGCCGAACGGCTCGTGCCGTCGATCGCTCGTAGTATCGCTAGGAGTGACGACCCTTTTATCGCCGCACTCAAAGGTGCGGTGGCGGGAAACGTCATCGATCTGGCCGCCACCGAGACCTTCGATTTGGAAGAGGAGGTCGCAAAGGTTTTCGACACCCCCTTCGCGTTGGACGACAGTGAAAAGCTTCGCGAACGGTTACGGCACGCCAAAAAGCTTCTAGTTGTCGGCGACAACGCCGGAGAGCACCTTTTCGACCGGTTGATGATGCAGACTTTCAAAGAGCTCTTTCCCGATCTTTGGATCGGATATGCGGTCAGAGGCCGTCCTATCATCAACGACGTAACGATCCAAGAGGCGCAAGATGCCGGTATCGGCGACGTGGCCGAAATCCTCGATAGCGGTGTCGATACGCCTGGCCTCGATCTGGACCGAGCGAACGATGGATTTTTGGAAGTGTACGAAAGCAGCGACGTGGTTCTCGCCAAAGGGATGGGAAATTACGAATCGCTCAACGATCGATCGACACGTCCGACTTGGTTTTTGCTCAAAATCAAGTGCGAAGTGGTGGCGGCTTCCCTCGATGGCGAAGTGGGCGAGATAATATGTTATAAAGGAGGGGACGATGTTTGAAAGATGGATCGACGAGAAAGTGCTGCCTTACCTGTTCACCCAGCCCAAACATCCGATGCGTTTCAACGAATTGATGCGCGCCAACAAAATGTTGGTGGACGATCTGCCTTTGGAAGGTCAGATACCGGGGATGAAACTGCGTCTGGGTCGGGCCTATCTTTTCATGATCGTCGTCTGGAACCTGGTTCTCATTCCCCTCGCTCTCCTCTTTCACAAGGTTCTGGCCAAAATGGATTGTCATATAGCGATTCTGCTGGCCGTTTTCTTCACCCTGTTCTTTTTCGGCGTGCTTCAGGTTTTCAAGCAGTGGGCGATCGAACGGATGGCCGAGAAATTGGTCGAAAAGGCATGGGCGATCCATTTTCCCTATTACGATTACGAGACTTATCATACGAAGGTGGCCAAATTCTACGACGACGCCGTGGAAAGAGGGGTGACGGGCGCCAATCTGGAGATGTACATCATGAACGCTTTGTCGTTGGAATCGTAGAGGATCGAAGAGAGGTCTAGGACCGTCTGCTATAATTTCGAAAAAATTTTTCGATAAGAGGAGGTAGGAATGGCTGAAAACACTCAACCCAAACGCCAGAAACAGGTGGTGCTTTTCACCTCTCCCGGTTGCGTCTGGTGTACCCGAGCCAAAACCTTCTTCAAGAAAAACGGCATCAAGTTCAAAACGATCGATATCTCCCAGGACAAACGGGCGGCCAAAGATTGCGAGCGCCACGGATGTCGGGGCGTACCGGTGGTTTTGATCGGCAGCCAGTGGATCTGCGGTTTCGACGAACCCAAAATCAAAAAAGCATTGGATATTCGATGATCACTTTTACCGACCTGCTTCTTAGACTCCAAACCTTCTGGGCCGAACGAGGATGCAATATCGTCCAACCTTACGACATTCCTGCGGGAGCGGGGACGTTCCATCCCGCGACCCTGCTGCGAAGTCTCGACAGCAAACCTTGGGCGGCCGCCTACGTGGCGCCCAGCCGCCGACCCACGGATGGACGTTACGGCGAAAACCCCAACCGCTTGGGAGCCTACTATCAGTTTCAAGTACTGATCAAGCCAAGTCCCGACGATATTCAGGATCTCTATCTCAAAAGTCTCGAATATCTCGGGCTCGATCTGGCCCGTCACGATATCCGTTTCGTCGAGGACAACTGGGAGAGCCCTACGCTCGGGGCTTGGGGTCTTGGCTGGGAAGTGTGGCTGGACGGGATGGAGGTGACCCAGTTCACCTATTTTCAGCAAGTGGGCGGCATCACTTGCGATCCGGTGGCGGCCGAGATCACCTACGGTACCGAACGGTTGGCGATGTATCTGCAAGGGGTCGAATCGGTTTTCGATATCGTATGGAACGATCGGGATGGACACGTCACGACCTATGCAGACGTCCATAAAGAGAGCGAATACGAATTCAGCAAATACCATTTCGAAGTGGCCGACGTGGCGATGCTCTTCCGCCATTTCGAAGACGCAGCCGTCGAGTGTCGCCGCTGCCTGGATGCGGGCCTGCCGCTGCCGGCTTACGATCAATGCATGATGGCCTCTCATTTTTTCAACGTCCTGGACGCGCGCAAAGCGATCTCGGCGACCGAACGGGCCAACTACATTCTCAAAATCCGCGAACTGGCCAAAGGGTGTGCCGAACTTTACAAAGCTCAAGAAGAGGAGCGAGAAGCGAGGGTCCATGGGGACCGATGAGGGGCGAACCACATGGACCGATATGTCTATGAGACTCGGTGACGTGTACGATAGGCTCGATAGGATCAGCCCCTTCGAGCTTCAAGAGAGCTGGGACAACAGCGGCTTGTTGGTGGGCGATCGTGCGATGGCGGTGGAGCGTGTGGTACTCAGCGTCGATATCGACGCGTCGATGATCGAATCCCAACCGGAAGGCACGCTGTTCGTTCTTCATCACCCCCTCATCTTCGGCTCCTTGAAAAGGCTCGATTTTTCCGAATATCCGGCCAATCTTTTAAAAAAGCTCGTAGGCAAAAACCAATCCCTTATCGCGATGCACACCAATTTCGACCAGACCCATCTGAATCGTTACGTTTTCGAAGAGGTCCTGGGTTTTGAAGCGCATACGTGTGAAGGTTTCGTCTGTCGTGCCGAGGGATCGTGGGAGAGCGACGCGTTGCTACGGACGATCAAGGAGAGACTGGGGTTGGAGAGGATGCGAATCGTGGGATACAAAGAGCGGATCGAGAGTCTCGCGCTGACCACGGGCGCAGGAGCGAGTCTGATGGATACGCTAAACGTCGATCTTTTTCTCACGGGCGACATCAAGTTCCACGATGGGATGAAAGCGATATCCAAAGGCCTTATGTTGGCAGATATCGGTCATTTCGAAAGTGAAAAATTCTTTGCCGACGCCTTGGCGCCCCATTTGAAAAATTTGCCGATTCCGGTTATAATTGCGCAATCCGTAAACCCCTTCACCTACATCTGACAAGGAACAACCATTCATGAACAAACACCTTGAAGAGCTGATAGAACTCTCCAAACTCGACCGTGCGATCGATGCGTTCGAACCTGAAATCGAAGCGGCCCGTGCGAAACTGGCCGAGATCGAGGAGCAAGAGAGCGCCGTGGAGCGCGAGATTCTCGCCCTCGAAGAGGATATCCGCGATGCGGAGCTCAAAAAAGCGAAGAACGATCTCCACATTCAGGAATTGACCGAAAAGTTGGAGGCGAACAAGAAAAAATCCGCCGAAGCCAAAACCGAAAAGGAGATCAAAGCCCTTCAACTCGAAGAGGAGATCGCCAAAGAGCAGCTCGATTTCGCCAACGAGGAGATCGAACGTCTCGAAAATTTGATCGAAACCCGTAAAGCGGAGATCGACACCAAGCGTGCGGAACTCGAGGCGCTGAAAGAGAAAAGCGCGCTTCTCAAAGAGGAAGTCGCCAAGGAACTGGAGGCGATCGAGAAGGAAAAAAAGGCGCTCTTCGAGAAGAAGCAAGCACTCGTCGCCAAAATGAGTCAGAAGATTCTGGCCTTTTACGACAAAATCCGCCGATGGGCCAAAAACAGCGCCGTCGTTCCCGTCCGCAAGCAGGCGTGTATGGGTTGTTTCATGAAAATCAACGACAAAACCTATGCCGAAGTGATCAAAGGGGAAGAGATCACCACCTGCCCCCATTGTGGACGCATCCTCTATCTGGAAACCCAGCAGGAAGAAGAGAGCGCTGAATAATACGCTGTTTCCACTTCTGTATACCCTCTTGACGGCAGGGGTATGGCTTGTCGCCCTACCCCTCCTTTTCCTCTACTCTTTCAAAAAGAAGTATCGCCATGCCATCCCGGCCCGATTCTTTTTGTGGCGAAATCCGCCGTTGCCCAAAGAGCGCGTCTGGTTCCATGCGTGTAGTTTCGGAGAGACACGGGCTCTGAAACCGCTGATCCAAGAGCTTCCCAAACACGAAACGGCGATGACGGTGACGACCCAAACAGGTTACGAAGAGGCGCGAACGGTGGTCGACACCGTGCGATATCTGCCGTTCGAACCGCTGTTGTGGATCTGGATACGCCCTCAAAAGGCGTTGATCGTGATGGAAGCGGAACTGTGGTATCTTCTCTTCTATCTCGCGAAACGCAGAGGCGCCGTGACGATGCTCGTCAATGCTCGAATTTCCGATCGTTCCTGGCCGAGATATCGTCGTTTCGCCTGGTTCTATCGGCACCTGTTCGCTCAGGTCGACGATGTCTATGCCCAAAGCGAACTCGACGCCGAGAGATTGCGAGTACTGGGTGCGAAAAAAGTCACCGTGACAGGCAACATCAAATTGGCCCATTTGCCAAGTCCCTCTTTATCCATCCCAAGGCCCGAGGGTATCGTCGTAACCGCCGCCAGTACCCACGAGGGGGAGGAGGAGGGGATCGTCTCGGCTTTTTTGACGTTCAAAAAACGTCATCCGGATGCGAAACTGATCGTCGTGCCTCGACATCCCGAGCGGTTCGAACGGGTTTTTAGAATGCTTCGGAGTGTAGCTACTCGGGAAGGATTGGAACTTTCGAGATGGAGCCTCGCTTCCTCGCTGCAAGGGGATATCGTCTTGGTGGATCGAATGGGAATGTTGGTGGAGATCTACGCCGTGACCGATATCGTCGTCTTGGGAGGAGCTTTCGTGCCGATCGGTGGTCACAATCCTGCGGAGGTACTTCCTTTCGGTTGCCGTCTTGTCAGTGGAAATCATATTTTCAATCAACGGGCGATGTTCGATGCGGTCGAGGGTGCCATCTTCTGCGAGCTCGAGGATTTGGCGCAAGCGTTGGAGAGGGCGTTGGAAGCTCCGCCGCTGACGATGAAGACGAAAGTATCACTCGAACCTTTGAAGGAGGCGTTGCGTCATGTGGTATGAAGAGCGTGAAGAGACGGTGGACCTTTTCGTCACCGCTCGCCCTGCCAGCGGCAAGAACGAAATCACGGGAGTCTTCGACGACGCGTTGAAGATCAAGATCAAAGCACCCGCCGTGGAAGGGGCTGCGAACAAGGAGTTGGTGAAGTTTCTCTCCAAGAGTTTCAAAATACCGAAGAGTGAGATACGTTTCGTTGCGGGGGAAACATCCAAACGCAAACGGATTCGCCTTCCCAAAAGTCAAAAGTTGCTCGAGTGGCTGGACGAGATGAGGCGATGAAACGTCTTTTGATCATCGAGGACGATCCTTTTTATCGTAAACAGATGGTCCGTACTCTCCAAGAGAGGCTGCAAGGGTGGATCATCGAGACGGCGAGTCGTTTTTCGCAAGCACGGACGAAGCTTGTGGCCAGAGATTTCGATTTGATCGTCAGCGATTTGATATTGCCCGATAGCGACGGCGAACATATCCGCGACTTGGTGGAACAGGGCGAAAAGGTGATCGTGTTGACCGGACATGCGGACACGAGATTCAAGGAGCGTATCGGAAGTCTCGATATCGTCGACTATCTTCTCAAATCGGAATCCGAACGGTTCGAATATCTATCGTGGTTGATCGAGCGGTTGGAGAAAAACCGAGACAAAAAGGTGTTGGTGGTGGAAGATGCGGAGAGTATGAGAAAAATGTATCGACGCCTTCTTCGCAATCAAAATTTGACGGTATTGGAAGCTTCCGATGGCGTGGAAGCTCTAGAACGGCTACAAACGGATGGAGCCGACTTGATCGTTAGCGACTACAACATGCCTCGCATGGACGGTCTGGATCTGTTGCGAAAAGTGCGCCGGAACCATTCGATGATCGATCTTCCCTTCATCGCGGTCTCTTCCGACGAAGGTGACGATACGGTCGCTCGCTTTCTCAAACACGGGGCCAACGATTTTCTCAAGAAGCCTTTCGGTAAAGAGGAGTTGCTCTGTCGTATCAACAATACCCTCGATACTCTCGATATGATGAGAAAGATCCGAGAAAACGCGCTGAGAGATCCTTTGACCGGTCTTTACAATCGTCGTTATCTCTACGAGATTTCCGACAAACTGATCGCGTCGGCGCAGCGGTACGAAACACCGCTATCGGTCGTGATGTTCGATGTGGATCATTTCAAGCAAGTGAACGATCGTTACGGCCATTTGATGGGAGATACGGTCCTTGGAACGGTCGCCAAGCTCATGGTCGCCTCCTTACGGCGATCGGACGTGGCGATACGTTTCGGAGGTGAAGAGTTTTTGGTATTGATGCCCGGCACCGACGGAAAGCGAGCCTTCGTCGCGGCGGAAAAGTTGCGTCGAGCGGTCGCTTCGTTCCATATCCCGCTCGGTGACGAGGGGCGACTGACGGTACACCTTTCAGCGGGCGTCGCGCAGTATGAAAAAGGGCTCGATTTGGACGCATTGATCCGCCGGGCCGACGAAGCGCTCTACCGAGCGAAGGCGAACGGTCGAAACCGTGTGGAAATGTACGACAAGGAGTGAGACGATGGATAAAGAGAAAGCGTACAAGTTGCTGGCCGTCCAGATGGGGCTTTCCAACTCGAAAGCCAAAGAGTTGATCGATCGGGGTGTCGTCTATGTGGGCAACAAAAAGGTGGCGATCGCTCGGGGTGAACTACCTGTGGACACCAAGTTCAGAGTACTGAAACTACAGCATGTCGATGTACTTTACGAAAACAGCGAGGTCGTGGCACTCAACAAACCGGCCTTTTTGACCAGCGACGAAGCGGCGAGAGATTTCAAAGAGGCCCGTCTACTACATCGCCTCGACCGTGAAACGAGCGGCGTACTGCTTCTAGCGAGGAGCAAAGATTTCGAAAAAAAAGCGCTCGAAGCGTTCAAAGCCCGTGCCGTTTATAAAGTCTATACCTGCTGGGTCGAAGGCATCGTCAGTGAACCCATGACGATCACGAAGCCGATCAAAACTTTCAAGCGTAACGGCCAGGCTTTCAGCAAGATCGACAAACGGGGTAAAGAGGCGACTACCCATATCGAACCGATCATGATCGCCGGTAAGCGCACCAAACTAAGAGTTGTCATCGAAACGGGTAGGACTCATCAGATCAGGGTCCATCTGCGTAGCGTCGGTCATCCGATCATCGGCGATCGGCAGTACGGCGTGCCCTCGGCTCAAACGAATAGGATGTTGTTGCACGCTTTGGAACTCAAACTCTTAGGATACGATTTCAAAGCTCCCGAGCCCAAGGGCTTCGACGTTTTCGCCCATGGATGAAGCGGGAGAGCTTTCGTGGATCGAGTCGACGTGACGGAGCCAGGAGCTATTTTAATTTTAATTTAAATTAAAGTCTTTATAAGGTAAAATTGCGCACTTCAATGAGACCCTGAATCAAAAGAGGAGCATCGGCTTGTTCGAAACGCTGAGTCAAAGTTTTCAAAACGCCATCAACAAAATCCGTTTCAAAGATGACGAAACGGCGCTCAAGCGGGCTTTGGGAGAGCTGAAAAAGTCACTCCTCAAAGCCGACGTGCACCATAAAGTGGTCAAAGAACTTCTCTCCGTCGTGGAACGTGAGACGAAGCGTCAGGGCATCGGCAAAGAGAACTTTCTCCAGGCTTTGAAAAAAGAGCTCACCGATATTCTCACCGCACCCGGCAAACAGGGTTTCGTCTACGCATCCACGCCGCCGACGGTGGTGATGATGGTGGGGCTGCAGGGTTCGGGCAAGACGACGACTTCGGGAAAACTGGCCTATTACCTCAAACTGCGCAAAAAAAAGGTGTTGCTGGCCGCCGCCGACCTCCAGCGTTTGGCCGCGGTCGAACAATTGCGCCAGATCGCCGGACAGATCGAAGTGGATCTCTTCGCCGACGAATCGATCGATGATCCCGTCGAAGTGGCGAAAAAAGCTTTGCAGAAGGCGAAAGAGGGCAATTACGACGTATTGATCGTCGACACCGCCGGACGATTGGCGATCGACGAAGCGTTGATGAATGAAATCAAAGAGGTCAAAGAGGCGCTCCATCCCGACGAGATCTTCTACGTGGCCGACTCGCTGACGGGCCAGGATGCGGTGCGTAGTGCGGCGACCTTTCACAAGGAACTGGGCCTGACGGGCGTGATTCTCAGCAAATACGACGGCGACGCCAAAGGGGGCGTAGCCCTGGGGATCGCCAAGCAGGTGGGTGTGCCGCTACGCTTCATCGGTAGCGGTGAAAAGATGCCGGATCTGGAGGTTTTCCTCCCCGAGAGGATCGTAGGGCGCCTGATGGGTGCCGGCGATATCGAGTCGCTGGCGGAAAAGGCCTCCGCCGTCATCGACGAAAAAGAGGCCAAGCGGGTCGCTAGAAAGATCAAGAAAGGGCAGTTCAACTTCAACGATTTTCTCGAACAACTCGAACAGATGAAAAAACTCGGCTCTTTGAAGTCGTTGATCGGTATGATTCCGGGAATGGGAAAAATGGCCGGCGCCATCAAGGATTTGGATCTTGACAACAGCGAAGAGATCAAGAAGATCAAAGCCTTGATCTCTTCGATGACCCCCAAAGAGCGGGAAAATCCAGATCTGCTCAACAACAGTCGCAAACGGCGTCTCGCCAAAGGGGCTGGCTTGAGTCAGATGGAGGTCAACAAAGTCCTCAAACAGTTCAAGAACGCCGCCAAGATGGCCAAGAAATTTTCCGGCAAGAAAGGTATGCAGGATTTGCAGAACATGATGAACCAGATGCAAGGCGGTGGCTTCCCACGCTGACCCTTGGCGGGGCACTGACCTAAACGAACCCGTCATTCGCTTAGGTCAGTGCCTCAAGGCATCAAGACCAAGATATTTCACAAGGAGAAACAGTATGACAGTGATTCGATTGACCCGAATGGGACGTAAAAAAAGACCTTTTTATCGCATCGTCGTGACCGACAGCCGCAAACGCCGTGATAGCGGATGGATCGAAAGTATCGGTTATTACAACCCGTTGACCGAGCCTGCGACGGTCAAACTCGACGAAGAGCGTTACAACTACTGGCTAAGCGTCGGTGCTCAGCCTAGCGAGCGTGTCAAGAAACTGGCCGAAAGCAAGTAATTATGATCGAAAATTTTGTGCGCGAATTCGCCAAACTGGTCGCCTCTCATCCCGACGACATTCGGGTGGAGCGACACAATCTTGGTGAAAAGTTCGACGAGATCGTGATCTACGCGCACAAAGAGGATGCCGGCAAACTGATCGGCAAGGAGGGCCGGATGATCAACGCCCTCAAAACCGTCATCGGCGGCTGTAAAGCCAAAGATGGCGTCAGCTACCGTCTCAACGTCCGTACGACGGAGTCATAGATGTCCTCCCGGGGAGAGGATCGCCTGCCGGTGGCCCGTATCGGCAAAACGGTGGGGCTCAAAGGCGATCTACGGCTCAACCTTTTGACCGATTTTCCCGAACAGTTCGTCAAAGGCGCCTCTTTCATGAGCGAAAGGGGTGATCTGACGGTAGCGGCCTACAATCCCGCCCGTGGCACGATCCGTTTCGAAGGTTTCGACGATGTCGAGGCCGCCAAACCCCTGACCAATCTTTATCTCTATACGACCAAAGAGGCGGGGGAAAAAGCGTGCCATCTCGATGAAGGCGAATATTTCTGGTATCAGATTATCGGGCTTTCCGTCGAAGAGGCGGGGGAGACGCTAGGCCGGGTGAAGGATATCGAACGGTTGGCGGGGACCGATTATCTCGTCGTCGCCACCGACGAGAAACTTACCGAAGCGGGGGCGGCCAAGAGTTTCCTGATACCCTATATCGACCGCTACGTCGATCGTGTGGATCGACAGCGGGGGGTCGTATTGACACATGGGGCCCGAGAGATACTGGAGGCGAGCTGATGAACATGACCTTCGTCACTCTCTTTCCGGGATTGATGGAGGGCTATTTCAGCGATTCGATCCTCAAGCGGGCGATCGGGGAGGGGGTTTTGACGATCGATTTCGTCGATCCTCGGGCATTCGCCGCCAATAGACATCGCAAAGTCGACGATACCGCCGCCGGTGGCGGGGCCGGTATGGTGATGATGCCCCAGCCGCTGGATGATGCCTTGGACGCTATTCGGTGTCGAAATCCCGAGGCACATATTGTTTTCACGACACCGGTCGGCAAGCCTTTCGAGCAAAACGACGCCCGGCGGTTGGCGCAAAAACCGCATCTCGTATTCGTCGCAGGCCGTTACGAGGGGATCGACGAACGGATCGTCGAGCGGTGGGCGGATGAAGTGTTCAGTATCGGCGATTACGTATTGACCGGAGGAGAACTTCCCTCGCTCGTGATGTGCGACGCGATCGCTCGGTTGTTGCCCGGTGTCCTCGGTAACGCCCGATCGCTGGAAGCGGAGAGTTTCGAAAGCCTTCTTTTGGAGGCACCTTCGTTCACACGACCTAAAAGTTTCCATAATTTAAAGTTCCCTTCAGAATTATTAAAGGGTAATCATAGTAAAATTAACGCCCTGAAAAAACGGCTGGCACTGGCCAAGACGAAATATTTTCGACCTGAACGATATTTGAAATTTACCCAAAGGGAAAGCGATGAGAAATCGATATATTGAGGCTTTCGAACAAGCCCAGGTAGCTTCCAAAAACGTCCCCGAATTCCGAGCGGGCGATACGGTCCGCGTCGCGGTCAACATCAAAGAGGGCGAGAAGACCCGTATTCAGAACTTCGAAGGCGTTTGCATCGCCATCCGCGGTGAAGGGACCGGTAAAACCTTCATCGTACGTAAAATAAGCGCCAACAATGTCGGCGTCGAGCGCATCTTTCCTCTCTATAGCGACAGCATCGAGAGTATCGAAGTGATCCGTCGTGGACGGGTTCGACGTGCCAAACTCTTCTACCTTCGCAACCTACGCGGCAAAGCGGCCCGCATCAAAGAGCTTCGTAGAAAATAACGAGCATCAGGTCCGGAGATTTTCGATCTCCGGACAATCTACCCATACTCTTTCTTCCATAATTTTCACTTCCACGTTTGACACTCCAGCACTTCTTGGTTAATAAATATATCGATTGTTCGATAGGTTCTAGACAAGTTTACATTCGGTTGATATACTCGTTCAGTTTTGAGTTGACAATATCGTATATGGTTCATTGGACTTCCTCTATCGAAACTCCAGCTCCTCGAGATGATGCTTGAAGTTCCTCTTGGCTCCACATTTCATGGAGCCAAGAGGAACTTCAAGGATTCGATGCCGTCTCCCTATTGGACAAATTCATTTTTACTATATTTGATACGACAATGATTATTCTATCCAACTCCCACAGACCGTCGTGATCTCTTCATCTATCGCCTAGGTCTATAAGATACGGTGGAAAACGATCTTACAGCAGGTAATGACTTGCAATGTCTCTTTTTTGTCAAATATGAAACAGTTTACCGTCGATAAACTGAAAATCGACAGATCGTTCATCGTGGATATCGAAGAGAACGAATCCGATCGAGCGATCGTCGAAGCTTCCGTGGCCCTGGCTCATGCGCTTGGACTCACGGCGATCGCGGAAGGGGTGGAAAACGAAGGGCAAAAGGCGATTTTGATGGAAATGGGGTGTGATGAAATCCAAGGGTATCTTTTCAGCCGACCTATAACGCCGGAAAAGATACCGGCGCTTATGGGGGTTAATCCTCGGTTGTCCTTTCCCCGATACGGAGAGATTCCTTCGGTCGCGACGCCGTTGCTTGATCTTCGAGCGGTGTCGAGTCCGTGACTTGTGAGGGGGTAGGCGACGCGAGGGGTCGATTCACTGCCTCATGAAAAGGGCGTTCGTCCAGCAGCGCTTCTACGAGGTTTTGGCCCTCCACGATGGCTGTTTCGAGCGTATCGGACGGGGCCCCGTCACTCGTGACGATCGCGATATTGAGGAGGGGAATCAGGGCCTCTTCACAAGCGGCGGCACGGGATAGAAGCTTGCGAGAGGTCTCTTTGAGCTTCTCGAAATCTTTTCCCTCGGTATGCAGAATACGGCGCAAGGTGGCGTTGTATTCGTCCATATAGATTTCACAAGTACATAGGATCTCTTCCAAATCCGTTATTTTTTCGGTAAGGTTTTCGGCCCTCTCCGCGAAGGCCTCTTTACGGGCGGCGTACTCTTCGGCCGCCTCGAAACTCTTTTGGGCGGCTGCAAGATTGCGGCGAGCTTTTTGACCCATACGCATCGACCAGATCACGAGCCATATCGTGACGGCTGCCGTGATCAAACCCAACGCACCCAGCCAAGGAGAGGCCCAGGGCATATTGAAAGCACCGCCTCCTAGCCATGCGAGCATTTTGGATAGATGATCGGGCTGCGTGAAAGTGGCGATTGCCAGTGGTGCACCGGTGCCTACGGCGGCGACGATCAGGGCGAAAATGAGGGCGACCGCAACGCCCGTAACGGCGGCAAGAAGGGCACCCGTCTTACCCCGGTCGGCCGTAGCTATCTGGACCGGTTCGATGGCAATTCGTTCGTACAGCATCCGTACTTGGGGGCCGAAGGATTCGTCAGCCAGGGGTGTCAAAGATATGGGCTTTTCTCGTTCGAAACTTTCGTAACGCTCCAGAAACAGAGGAATCGTCTCTTGGATCAAGCGTGATCTTGTTTTGTCGAGTCGTTCGAGCGACTCTAGTAAGCGCTCTCTGGCTCTTATAAAGCGTGCGTCGGCTTCCGATACGGCGTTTTTGGCCGCTTCGACCAGCGATTCAGCCTTCTTCTGTTTTTGAAGGGATGAAAACATGACAACTCCTTTTCATACCGATCGTAACGTAATACGCTCCCCGATTGTATGCTCTCAAAGCGAGAGGTATGGCGATATTTTCCCTTCTGGTCGGTGGAAGGATTCTCGCCGAGGGATGATGCGATCGTATATTTCATTGTGCCAAAAAGTTGTTGGTATATCGATTACTTAGCGATGAAGCCCCTATTTTATTATTTGAAAATATGATTGATATTCTTTGAAAGAATAAATTGAAATTATTGACGGACAAACTCTCATTTTTAGTGTAACTAAAGTTTTGCAACGTAAAATGGTGACGACGAAACCCCATAAGAAGGAGTAAAACATGACACCGATGGAATTGATCGCGACCGTCTATGCCGCCGCTGCCGTAGGTATCGTACCGACATGGGCGATTTTCCAGGCAAAAAAACACTGAACCAAGAGGTTCAGCGCCATTTTTCTTTCATCGCCGCGCGCGCTTCGCGCTCGGCGGTCTTTCGTTTGAGACTCTCTCTTTTATCGTGAATCTTTTTCCCTTTGG